>JAFAOB010000362.1 GCA_019238055.1 Alphaproteobacteria bacterium | reverse complement strand
CCCGCCGACGCGAGCGGATCATGAAGCGGTTCAAGTCACCGCGGCATCACCGGCGTCGCCATGGCTGCATAATCAATGCGTATCGCTGAGCATTGCCAGCCCAGTGCGCTTTCGATTGATATGCAGATCCCAAGTTGACGGTGCCATTCAGAGTTTAGAGCTTTGCGCGAGAGTACCCTCTACGTCGGCTTACGCCGCGCCGGGCTGCCTGATGAATAGCGGACTGGAATCAGTTCCGAATTCGCGCTTGCTCGGGAATGCCGGACCACTTGCTCGATTACGAATTCATTTCTCGCCGACCGATCAATTCCTGACCTGTGGGATCAGCTTGGCGTAGCGGTCGAGGATCGGCAGGATCTTGTCCTTATTGGCCGGCGGCAGGCGCACATTCATGCGGGTGACGCCGAGATCGCGATTGCGCTTCAAAAGATCGGTATTTTCGGGCGCGCCGCCCAAGGTCACCGACAATGAATTCGGGTCGCGGCCCGCCGCTTCGGCCATTTCGCGCCAGCGCGGCATGAACTCCTCGGGGCTGCCCGACCCTGCGCTCGGCGCCGCCGGCAAGATGCCGTCGCCATAACGCAGCGCGCGCCGCGCCGCGAGGCGAAAGGCGCCGCCGAGGATGACCGGCGGGTGTGGCTTTTGCACCGGTTTGGGCCAGGCGTTCATCGGCGGAAAATTGACTATTTTGCCGTGATATTCGGCCACATCCTTGGTCCAGATCTCCTTCATCGCCTCGATCTGCTCGCGCATCTTGAGGGTGCGGGTTTCGTAAACGGTCCCGTGATCTTCCATCTCTTCGGCGTTCCAGCCGCAGCCGATGCCGAACAGAAAGCGGCCCTGCGAGATCTGGTCGAGCGACGCCACACTCTTTGCGGTCTGAATCGTGTCGCGCTGGATTATCAGGCAAATGGCGGTGCCGAGCTTGAGGCGCTTGGTGACCGCGGCCGCTGCACTCAGCGTGACGAACGGGTCCATCACGTCAAAATATTCCTTGGTCAGCGCCGCTTCGCCCTGCGGGTGGGTGAACCGGCGGGTGACCGGAATGTGCGAGTGCTCGGCCACCCACAATGATTCGAAACCGCGCTCTTCGAGCGCCACCGCCAGATCGGTCGGCGCCATCGAATAGTCGGTGAAAAAGATTTGAGCGCCGATTTCCATCTCCATCCTCCCCGCTCTCACTGCTTACTGCAGAGCTTACATTCGGACCGGTCCCCGTCAATCGAGCAAAAAGGGCGTCACGGGCGATGCTGATCGTTGACGCGAGCCCCCGGGCACTCTATGACCCTCGCATGAGCGCGTACCAAACCCTTATGACCATCGCCACTTCGTGCGGCCTTGATGTGGGGCCTGAGGATATGCGCGCGCGCTGAATCCAACAAATACGCGACATATCGGGGCCCCGCCGAAACCGGTCGGGGCCCTTTCCTTTTGAGGGCCTCTCTCCGAGTCGGCGATGGCTCCGAAGAGAACAGAGAGAGGCGGATGAGACAGGTCAATCCATTCGATCGATCGCCGAGCGGCGACGCCGGCATCCGCGCGGAGTTGCGAGCGACGCTCGCCCTCGCCATACCGCTGTCCGCGGCCAATATCGCGATGATCGCGATGGCCGTGACCAATACGGTGATGGTGGCCCGGCTCGGCACGATGCCGCTCGCCGCCGCTGGGCTGGGCGGAATGTTTTACTTCACCATAGGCATCGTGTTGCAGGGGATCCTGTTCGCGGTTGCGCCGATTGTCGCGCATGCGCTCGGGGCCGGCGACCGCCGCGCGGCCGGTCGGACCGCCGGGGCCGGGTTCATCCTGGCCCTGTTGTTGTCGCTGCCCTTCGTCATCGCATTGGCGAGTTTGCAGCGCCTGCTGCAACGGCTCGGCTATGATGCGACGCTCGTCGCCGAGATCGGCCGCTATTTGCGAGCGCTCGCCTGGAGCGGGCCAGCTTTTATGATTTCGGCCGTGCTGCGCAGCCTGCTCGCGGCGCTGTCGCAGGCGCGCGCGATCCTGGTCGTGCTGTTGGTCGGCGTCATCACCAATGTCGTACTGAACTGGTCGATGATCTTTGGTCATCTCGGTGCTCCGGCCATGGGCCTCGCCGGATCGGGTTATGCAAGCGCCATCAATCAGTGGCTGATGCTGGTGGGCCTAATGCTGTGCACCCGGACCTCTCCCGAATACACCGGTCTCCACCTATTACGCGGAGCTTTTGCGGCGAGATGGACGCAAATGGCGGAAATACTGCGCCTCGGTTGGCCGATGGGCGCGATCAGAGGGATCGAGTCCGGCGTCTTTCTCGCGACCGGCGTATTGATGGGCTTGTTTGGAGCAGCGGCGCTCGGGGCGCATCAGCTGATCCTCAATTGCGCCGGCGTCAGCTTTATGGTGCCGCTGGGTCTGAGCCAAGCGGCGACAGTGCGGGTCGCTTACGAGATCGGCGCCGGTCGGCCACGCGAGGCCAACCGCGCCGGCTTTGTCGCGCTCGCCCTCGGAGTCTTATTCATGAGTGCCGCAGCACTCGTCTTCTCGACCATGCCACGGACCATTATCGGCCTCTATATTGATCTCAGCAATCCCGCCAACCGCGATTTGGTACAGATCGCGCGCCGGCTGATGGCGATTGCCGCGATCTTCCAGGTGTTCGACGGCATGCAGACGATCGCAGCCGGCGCCTTGCGCGGCTACAAGGACACCTTGATCCCGCTGCTGCTCGCCACTTTCGGTTATTGGGGAGTGGGGTTTGTCGGGGGTTGGATCCTTGCCTTTCCGCTCGGTTATGGTGCTGTCGGTTTGTGGTGGGGCCTTGCTCTCGGGCTCGCGACTGTCGCGCTGTTGCTGACCTTGCGGCTGCATCAGCTGGCAGCGCCAATCGCGCGGACGGCCGGGATCGCCGCAGCGCGATAATTCGGTATCAGCGCCCTCGGCTTTGCTCAGCAGCTGCTTTTTCTTGTCGAGGATGCGAGAGCAGCGCATCGTGCTGCGGCGATCACAAGACAGGCCGATTGGTGGACCATGCACAGCGATGTGCCCTGCGAGTTTCCGGAGGGATGTGACGGCTCGGCAATCTTGCAGCGGCTGGATCAGGTGCTCGATCCGGAGTTGGACGAGTCGATCCTCGATTTGGGCTTTGTGCGCTCGGTAGAGCTGCACGCCGGCCATGCCGATATCGCGCTGCGCTTGCCGACAAGCTGGTGCGCGGTCAACTTCGCCTATCTGATGGCCGAAGATGTAAGGCATGCATTACTCGATGTGGGGGACATCCGCGAGGTAACCGTCCGCCTCGGCGACCACTGTGCCGCGGCCGAGATCGAGGCAGCGGTCAATGCCGGGCAGTCTTTTGCCGATGCATTTCCCGGCGAGGGCGCGGGGAGCCTCGCGGCACTTCGCGCCACTTTTCTGCGTAAAGGCTTTCTGATCCGCCAGCAGCGGCTGTTGCGCGAATTGCGTGAAACCGGCTTTGCGGCGGCGGCGATTTGCGCGCTGCGGCTTGCCGAAGTCTCGGTGCGCGACAGCGTGTTCGTGATCCAGCGATCCGATCACGGGCCGGTCACGGGCGGGCCGGCCGTGATTTTACAGCGTTATTTGCAGCGCCGGGCCGAACTCGGATTTGATTGCAGCCCGACAGCGGCCCTGATCATCGATCTTGACGGCAGGCCTTTCGCGCCAGAGCGGCTACAGGCGCATTACGAGGCCGCCCGGACGATGCGCATCGCACTCGAAGCGAATGGCTCGTTTTGTCGTGCTCTAATGGCGAGAGCATCTTGCGATGTCGCCAAAACAGCTGCGAACATAAAGACCGGAGGGAGACATGTACAAGCATAATGGGCAAGAGTTCTTTGTGATCGATGGCCATATGCATTTCTGGGACGCCAACCCCGAGAATTGGCGCAACCAGTATGGCGAGAGCTGGATCAAATGCTTTTACGCCTATCACAATGCCCTGAGTCCCGCCGAGGCGGTCTGGCCGTTTGACAAATTCTGTCGCTACGGTGAAGAGGCGCTGGTCGACGATCTGTTCCGGTCCGGCCATGTCGACATGGCGATCCTCAATTCGACGTATCTCCACGAGTTCTACAAGAACGGCTTCAATTCTCACATCCAAAACAATGTGGCGAAAAGCAAGTATCCGGACCGCTTTTTGCTGTGCGGGTCTTTCGACCCGCGCGACGAAGAGGCAGGGTTCGAGGCGTTCCGCCGAATGATGGGCGAGTACCCGATCTCCGGGCTAAAGCTCTACACCGCCGAGTGGCGCAACGGCTCGCGCGGCTGGCGCCTGAACGACCCTTGGGCCTACAAATATCTCGATTTGGCGCAGCAATCGGGCATCAAGAACATCCACGTGCACAAAGGCCCGACCGTCTATCCGTTGAGCGCGGACGCCTTTGATGTCCATGACGTCGATTACGCCGCCACCGATTTTCCCGCGCTCAATTTTATCGTCGAGCATGTCGGGCTGCCGCGGCTCGATGATTTCTGCTGGATCGCGGCGCAGGAATCGAATGTCTATGCCGGGCTGTCGGTGGCGATGGCATTTGTCCATCTCCGTCCGCGATACTTTGGCGAGATCATGGCCAATCTGCTGTTTTGGCTCGGCCCGGACAAATTGTGCTTTGGCAGCGACTATGCGATCTGGTCACCCAAATGGCTGATCGAAAAATTCATGGCCTATGACTTGCCGGAGGATTTGAAACAGGAATACCACGTCGATCTGACCGACGATATCAGGCGCAAGATCCTCGGCGAAAACACCGCTCGCCTTTATGGCATCGACATCGCCGCCCAAACCGCAAAGCTCGCCCGCGACGGTCTTGCCGCCAACGGCTGACGGGCCATCGACCCAAAGATCCTCCGCGCCAGGCCGCGATTTAGCGCTGCTTGTGTTCCACACTCGCCGGACGAGATCCGAGGTCGACCCGATATACAAGGTCCCATAGGTTTGCTCGCAAGCAAATAAACAAAGAATGGCACCGTCAAGTTGGCGGCTTGCTCTAGCGGGCGAGGTCGCGTAGCCGAATGGGATGACAACGCCTGCCTTTCCCAGCTACGCCGGCCACCGGTTTCCGGCCGAGATCATCAGCCATGCGGTATGGCTGTATTTTCGCTTTGCCC
>JAFAOB010000225.1 GCA_019238055.1 Alphaproteobacteria bacterium | reverse complement strand
CGAAAAATACACCGACGCCGGCACTGTCTTGAGCTCGACGTCGATGCCGGTCTTCTCGCAGGCCTGCTTGACGATCTGTTGGGTTTTCTGGCGGGGTGCATTGATCGAGGTCTGGTAAACTATTTTGAGCTTTGTTCCGTTTTTCTGACGGATGCCGTCGCCGCCAAGCTTCCAGCCCGCTTTGTCCAGGATATCGGCTGCCTTGGTGATGTTGAATTCATACGATGTGTTCTTCGATACGAAGCGCTTCGGGTTGTTGATAAAATTGGCGGTCGCGATGCCGGTCCGGCCATAGATGAACTTTTGGACCGAGAGCCTATCGACCAATAGGTCCAGCGCTTGGCGCACCGCCGGGTCGCCGAGGAAAGCATGGGTCGTCTTGAGGCTCGATCGCTCACCACCGACTTCCTTCCACGGGTCGGTGTTGTTGAGCTCAATATGCTCGATACTGCCGCCTGCGAAGATCTCGACGTGGCCCTTGCCGCCCGCTTCAAGCCGCTTCAGCAACTCGTCTTCGACCTGCATGTTCCAGGCGAAATCATATTCGCCGGTCTGCAGCACCGCACGTGCTGCCGACACCGCATCGCCGCCGCCCTTCATCTCGATCGCGTCGAAATAGGGCCGGTTCAGCAGGTGATAATTCGGGTTGAGCTTGCCACGGACAATGTCACCCGGCTTGAACTCGACAAACAGATACGGGCCAGTGCCGACCGGAGCGAGATTTGCCGGCGCCTCGCGCGAATTGCCGCCCTTGTATTGTTCGAACAAGTGCTTTGGGATGATCAGGTTCGCGGCACCGACAAAAGCATCGGCCCAGAATGGCGTCGGCTTTTGGAAATCAATCCTGATCGTCAGGTCGTCGATTTTTGAAACCTTGATGTCCTTGTAAGTGCCGATTGTCGTCGCTGCGGTAGCCGGATCGGCGGCGTACTGCCAGTTGAACACGCAGTCATCGGCGGTGAACGGCTGGCCGTCGTGCCATTTGACGCCCGGCTTCAATTTCCAGACGACCCAGCGCAGATCGTTGTCGAGCGTGCCGCTCTCCGCATTGGGGATTTCGGCGGCGAGCATCGGCACCAGGTTGCCGTCGGGATCCCACCCCGCAAGCGGTTCATAGAATATGCGGGAGCCGTCCTGATCCTTGGTGCCGACCGCGAAATGCGGGTTGAGCAGGGTCGGGCTCTGCCACCATAACAGCTTCAGTATCCCGCCACCGCCGGCTTTGGCGGGCGCGTATTTGAAATCGCTTGCCGCCGCCATCGCGACGCCGTTACAGGTGAGCATCTGGGCCGCGAAGGGAGCGCTGAGGCCGAGCGCCATCATCTCGCACAGAAATGCCCGCCGCGAGCGCTTGCCGGTCCGCACGTCCTCGATCTGCTGCCGCAACTGCTGCTCGTTACTCATCCATGTCCCCGTCTTCCCGGAACCCAAGCTTTCGCTGCCGCCGCTCGCTGATCAGCAATTTGCCCAGCGCGTGGGAGCCCGCTATAGTCGCAATACTAACCCTGCGCGCCTGCCATAACTTTACCGGCAAAATCGATGCCGGCCTATCGTTCCGAATCCGGCTGCGGAATCAGGATTAAGGGATCATAAGGCGTTCACGGGCATCCATTAACGATACTGGAGCCCGCCGACGCGGTTCAGTGGTGCTGCCGGGCAGGACGAGCATCCCGTTTGGGTCTCTGGGTGGTTGGATAGGACCCAGGGTTCCAAAATCGGAGCCAGGCCTAGAAGTCGCCAGAAGGCCTGTTTTCAAATGGCTCGAGAGGAGACGAAAAGCCACGGGGTTAGCCTTTAACCTGACTGGGATACCGAGTGAAGCCGCCGACGTGCATCTTGTAGATCATCATCGTGGCGAAGGGTCGGCGCAATGGAGCGTCACCCTCCCAAGGGTCGGCTACCAGCCCACGCTGGCGAGATTGCCGCTTTGCAGGAACGCATTGTCTCGGTCGGGGCGTTGCATAGCGTTCCCATAACGATCCGCGCCTATGGCTGTTCCGCATGCCTTAGTTATCGGTTAGCTCACCGCTTGAAAATTCTCGATTGCCCGCAATATACCATCCACATAGATGGTTTTTAGATGGTGTGGGGATGGCGAACAATGTACATGAGCTTCGACCTCGAGCGAGCGACAGTGAAAAAATAACAATCAATCTGGGGTACGTTGACCTTGGTCAGATCGATCTTCTCGTACAGGAAGGGTTCTACTCCAATCGTACCGACTTTATCAGAACAGCCATTCGTAACCAGCTTGACCGTCATCACGATTCTGTCAAGCAGTCCGTGGCCCGTCACCGACTTGAGCTAGGGCTCAGACGTTACACTCGGCAAGACTTGGAAGCCGTCCAGGCTGCGGGTAAGACACTTCACATCCAGGTTCTCGGCTTGGCCAGCATTGCTGACGACGTCTCGCCAGAACTGGCTTTGCGAACAATTGCTTCAATCCACGTCTTAGGGGCGCTGCAGGTCAGCCCTGCGGTCAAGGCAGCCTTAGGCGATCGCATCCGATAGCGCGCCGACGCGTTTGAGACAGGTTTGGTGGGAATGCCCGTTGCGATGCTGGAAAGGGGGCGCCCACCCCTTGCCTGACCTTCCCTCAATAAAGGAATGATCATCGTGATTTTGAACCTGAACGCGCGTATGGCCGAGGTGATCCGCCTTACACGCACAGGGCAGCTCGCAGAGGCAACGGCGCTCCTGCAGCGATGGCGTCAAAAGCCAACATCGCCGGAAGTTTCGGAAGGGCGTGATTGTGAGTCAGTGAGCACATTTCGAGGCAGACAACTGATCGAGATGGTGCCGCCGCACTCCTCTGGCTCAGGTCACTGGACAGCACCTGACGTTGATGCACAGCATCCCGCCGCCGCCCCCATTGCAGGCTTTGGTCAGTTGCACATGCCTGAGGCGCTGCGCGGATTTCTTGAGCGCCTCGGGGTGCGTGGCTCCGGCCTCGGGCTGCGCAGGACGGCTGGGGATTGTACACCAGATGCTTTGACCGATGGCGCCCGCTTTGAGGAATATACATATGCGAATGCGGCCGGCAGTCGAATGTACAAACTGTTCGTTCCAAGCTGTTATTGCGGAAATCCAGTGCCGCTGATTGTAATGCTGCACGGCTGCAAGCAGTCACCCGATGACTTCGCGGCTGGAACGCGAATGAACGAATTGGCCGAAGAGCAAGGCTTTCTGGTCGCCTATCCCGGGCAACCGTCCTCGGCAAACTCTTTGAAATGCTGGAACTGGTTCAACGCGGGCGACCAGTTACGGGACAAGGGCGAACCTTCCCTGATCGCCGGGATTACTCGACAAGTCATGCATGAATTTGCTGTAGATCCGACTCGCGTCTACGTCGCGGGGCTATCGGCAGGCGGCGCCGCGGCCGCCATCATGGGATCGGCATATTCGGATCTGTATGCCGCAATTTGCGTCCATTCCGGACTTGCATGTGGGGCAGCAAAGGACTTGACCTCGGCCTTCTCCGCAATGCGCCAAAGCGGGTCACCGCTGCTCGCGCAAGAGGCAAGACGACCGTTGCCGACAATCGTATTTCATGGCGACTGCGATAACACGGTCAGCCCACTGAACGGAGACCAGGTTATTGCCCAGTCAAAGGCGGGAATGCCGTTGCATGTGACGATCAGCCAGGGCCAGTCTGCAGGCGGGATCAGTTACACGCGCACCCTCCAAACGGACGAGAACGGCCGGCCGATCCTGGAGCAGTGGGTATTGCATGGAGCAGGTCATGCCTGGTCAGGGGGGAGCCCCGCTGGGTCCTACACCGATCCTCGTGGACCCGACGCCAGTCGTGAGATGCTGCGCTTCTTCGCGAACTCTCAGGCGTCCATGTGAACCGTGTCGATGCTCATCGTTAAAACGGCAGCGGTGATCGTGGGGCGGATTCTGTGTGGTCCTCGCCCGGCGCCATACCCTCTCCTCTGCTATGATAGTGGAGAGCACTTATAGTGTGGCGGCGTGCCTCGCAAAGAGAACTGCAGACGCCCGTGGGCTAAAAGCGGTGCTGGTTTTCAACAGCATCCGTAACCTTTCATGCAATAAATCTCGTTCGTCCTCATTGGCGGAGCCGTATTTTCAAATCAGGACTATCTCCATTTAGGTGGCGTGCCGGCAGTAGTCCGCAGCTATATCGATATATCCGAACGCAAACACAGAGAAGACCACTCGCAGGCGCAGCGCATCACATCGAGGCGGCCATATATCGCAAAACAGGAAGCTCATGACTCAAAACAGGAGAGCTGTCGCAAACTGGCTTTTTCTCGGCCGTATCACCGCCGTCCTTGCTGTAGGACTGGTCAACCACCAGGCGCTCGCCAACTGGTATGGTGAATACATTGGCCCCGAAACCTGCATGCCGCTTGATCATATCAGCATCCAAACCGATGGAAGGACAGCAGCGGTTCGTGACGTAGGAAAACTGCATATGCCGAAAGACTTTGCTAACTCTCTACAGAAATTAGGTCTCGATCTCAAACATCAACAATCCGTCAATAATGCCGAGGTACAAATCTATTCGCTCACTGACAGTACGGACATTGTCGATTTCAGGTTCTTTGCCGACCGAAACGTCTGCTTCGCCGACGCCAACGGCTCGCCTGGTCTACCGAAAGGGCCAGCGATAGCGAAAGCCCCGCTACCTCCAAATGCACCTCCAAGGGCTCAACAACCCCTAAACACGCCGCCTCAACGCGCCCCATCGGCGCCAATCACAACGGCACCCGTACCGTCGCCCCCGACGCCACCCCAAGCAGCTGAAAGGCCGATGCCAGCAAAGGTCTGGATCATCGTCCTGCTGCTGGGGAATAGCCCGGCGGGGACACCGCTATCGCAGTTCTACTTGACAAAGCAGGATTGCCTGGCACATCTCGCAAAGGCAGAAAACGACCCGCTGATCGGCAGCGCAACGGAAGCAGGTCGGTTCCGGCTCGATTGCCTGCAGCTGACCGAAGCGAATGACAAGATTGGGGAACCCAACCTACCTCATTCCAGGGTTCGCCCGCTCGCAAAAAGACGGCACCACCCGACGCGGCCGTCGGCGCCCATTCAGGACTGGAGCATAAGCAACAACCCACCCGCGTCGGAGCAATCAAGCCGCACAGAAGTTCCTCAATGAGGCAATAGCAGTAATACCGACATGAGATGTAGGTATGCGGATGCACCCTAGCATGTGTTCGGTTGCGATGGTCTTTCGATCTATTCTCAAATCGATATCCGTGACTTTAAGCTTGATGACCGTGAAGAATAAGGTCAGGAGCTTGTTGCGGGACATTTGACCAGTTGCATCTACCTCTTCCCGTTCGCGGGAGTGGGCGGGGTGGTGGTACGGCGGGCGGTGATCGGCGCGGTGCGGATATTGTCGAGGTCGATTTTCGGCATCGGCTGGCCGAGCATATCGCACACCGCATTGGCCAGCGCGTTGTAGTCGCCGAAATTGCGACGCAGCCAGCCGCGCCAGTTTGGCAGCCCGCCGCTGGCATGCGCTTCAAATGCAGATTCGCGACCGTCAAGGGCCGAGGATACGTGGTCCCAGGCCATCTGCAACAGTGCCGCGCGCTGCAGTGCGGTATAACCGCCGCCGCCGAACGATTCCTCGAGCCCGGCGGCGAGCTCGGGTGCGGCCAGATCGCGATCGGACGGGGCGACGACGAGCGAAGAACCGGGAATGATCCGCAAGATCTCGGACATCCGCGCACGCGCTTTCAGCAATTGGATGCCGCCGGCCGCGAGATGGGCATGACGCGGGAAACAATAGCTGGCCGCCGTAAATTCGGGATCGCGTTCGGCCGCGACGAGACTGGCGCGCACGGTTTGTACCGAGATCACGAGATCGACCAGATATTCGGTCGTCAGCTCGTGCTCTTTGAGGCCCATCGCATCGGTCAAGGCCAAAGCCAGACCAAGCGTGAACTCCGCTTTCGCGAGCCAGCCGTAAAGATGGTGCCAGCGCAGCCAACGCGGGATCGCCTCGGGCGAGGGATCGACAAAGATTACGCGCTCCCACGGGATCAGCACGTTGTCGAGCCACATCTGTCCATCGAGTTCGTCAAAGCGGTTGGACAGCGGGGAGACGAACGGGTTGTCGTCGCGCGTCGCGCGCTTGCGGCACAGCACCGTCACGCCGGGGGCGGCGACCGAGACGATAAAGCTCGCCGGCCGGCCTTTGACCTCCATTCGCGAGAGGGCGCCGACATAGACGTCCTCGGCATAAGCCGGACTCGTATGCATGCCAAGCCGGCCCGAAACCACGATGCCCCGATCGGTCTCGCGCACCAGCTTGAATGCGACGCGGTCGGCCGGATCGGGGCGCATGCGCTGGCCGATAATCGGCGCACCGCCGCAATATGTCAGAAACCGTCCGGTGCGGGCGATATCGTCGCGATAGGCTGCGGCGGCGGCGATCTGCTCGGCCGGGGCGCCGCCCGATTGCGCCGCCGTAAGGACGCCGAGCGCGATCAAATTGCCGTAGGCCGGCGTATGGGTGATATTGCCCGCACTTAAGAACGTGGTTTTGGCAAAGGACCGGCCCATACCGACCAAATCCTCAACCGTTTTCGGCGCGACATAGGCCCATGGCAGACTTTCGCCGCACGCGTTGTGTGGCGACAGTAAGAGCGGCTGCCAGTTGGGATCGAGGTGCCGGCCATACCAGGCCGCATACTCGTCGACCATCGCGCGCGTTGCGGGATGGGTGGTGACGTCCTCGGCCCAGCCCTCGCCCATCACCCAGACCCGACGTCCGTCGCGCAACGCCTTCCGGTAATCGGCCCCGGTCCTCATCCCTGACTCCCGATGTTCGCTGCGCCGCACCATGTTGCGTTGGCGGAGCCGCAGGCTCGATCGTCTATTGTGGCTGTACGTCTGTCGATCGCCAAGCACGCTGCGCGGGATGACCGCAGGTTTTTGCGCGTTTGTCGCTAAGCGGGTTCCTCTAAGGGGGTTGGAATGGGTTTGTGGGGTGTTCTGATCGGGCGCCGATTGGCCAACGACGAGGCCGCGAGCCGCAAGATTACGGTTGGTGAGGGGGTTTCGGCGATGGGGCTCGATGGGCTGAGCTCCTCGGC
>JAFAOB010000024.1 GCA_019238055.1 Alphaproteobacteria bacterium | reverse complement strand
CGGCAACCTCCGACACGATTGCCGTCCCAGGAATCAGACATCCGCCGCTTCGTGAAGCCCCTTTCCTATCCAGTGCTTCACTTCGCCCATCCTGTGTTGCAGCGTGGACTCACTTCAGCCTATCCAGCAGCGTTGAACAGCCTTGGGCCGCTGGCGGTTTGCCCCCGGTAATATCGAATATTGCCCATATTACAGGATGATCGACGAACTCCACCTCGCCTGCCGCGATTGCGGTGCGATGTACCATGTTTGCGGATCGTTACCGCGAGATGGTGGGCTGCGCTGCCAGCGCTGCGGCGCCGTCCTGTGGCGGATGCCTGCGTCTCGAATTGCCGTATCGCGCGCGCTTGTCGCGGCAGCTGCGATCCTGCTGTCAGCCGCCAACATTTTCCCGGTGCTCGACATCACCGTGTTCGGTGTCCATCGCAGCGCGCTGATCGCGAGCGGCGCGTTAACGTTGTTCTCCTACGGTGGTGCCATCGCGGCTGTCGGCGCGCTGGTTGCATTATTCGCCGTCCTCGCCCCGGCGTTCGACATTATCGCGCTACTCATGGCTGTGTTTCGCGTCGGTACGAGTGCAAGGCGAACATGCCAGCCGAGTGCTCCGGCGAGGATCTGGCGCGCCGCGGTCTGGCTGCGCCAATGGAGCATGCTCGACGTGTTTCTGCTCGCCGCGATCGTTGCCTATAGTCGGCTTGCGCAGCTCGCCGAGATCAAGATCGGCATCGGAGGCTGCCTGCTCGCTGTCTATGTGATCTTACGAGCAATTATTAGTCAGCTGACGGGCCGCGAGCGCGTTTGGGCAGCAATCGACCATCCAGCCAAGTATCGGCTGCCGGTCGGCGCGTCCCGGGTTCCTTGCCTTGCTCGCGATCTGGTTGTCGTGGCGAGTACCGAGGGCGGCGAAAATCATTCCCATGACCCGCCCTGCGGCGCGCGCGTGATGCCGCGCCGGCCCGGCAGCTTTGCGACCACGGCCGCCTTTAGCCTCGCCGGCCTTCTTCTGTATGTGCCGGCCAATTTGTTGCCGGTGCTGTCGATCACCCGCTTCGGCTTCAGCACGCCTTATACGATCATTGGCGGGGTGCGTGACCTTGCCGCAGCCGGACTCTGGCCGTTGGCGGCGATTGTCTTTGTTGCCTCGATCGCCGTGCCGGCGCTGAAGCTTGCGAGTCTCGCCTGGTTCTTGGCCGCGATCAGATTGCGTTCGGCTCGGCTGCTGCGGCAGCGCATGGTGCTTTACCGATTTCTTAAGCATATCGGCCGCTGGTCGAACATCGATGTGTTCGTGGTCGCCATCGCCGCCGCATTGGTGCAGTTCGGGTTTATCACCAGGGTCGAACCAGGCACCGGGATTGCCGGCTTTGCCGGTGTCGTGCTGCTGACAATGATCGCCACTGAGACCTTTGATCCGCACCTGATGCGGGACGCGGCCGCCGTACATTCGCGCTAACCGCCCCGACAAGACGCTGACAACCTCCGGGAAACTTTGCCTGGTTCAAACGGCGACAGCAAATTTGAGCCCGCTGCTGCTTACGGTTATCATTTCCTAGAATGAAGGCTGCTCTCCAGAGGATACGGTGGCCGGCCAAGATGCAACACCGCTAATTGCAAGCAGTGCAGGTTTGTGGATACTTATGTGAATGGCAAGAGCCGATTGGTGGACAACTCCGTTTTCGTGTTCATAACTATGTGGACAACTCAGACCCAGTCAAAATACCACCTCGATTTGCGATAGCTTGCGAATTGCGCTTGTTAACACGCTGGGGCTTGTGCCAAATGAGACTAAACACAGCAGAACGAGATGAAATTGTGCGGCAACGGGTAGAGACTCAGCTCACCCGTCGGATCACAGCACCAGGTCTAGAGGAAATCCTCTACGACCGGATGCCGGTACTAGATTATGGGTTCGTTCGCGTTATCGATTATATGGGCAACGACGCGGCAATCGTTCAGGCTGCGCGTGTCTCATATGGTCGCGGCACCAAAAGAGCCAGCGAAGACCAGGGATTAATCAAATATCTGATGCGACATCGCCACACAACGCCGTTTGAGATGTGCGAGATCAAATATCACGTCAAATTACCGATCTTCGTCGCCCGACAGTGGATCCGTCACCGTACTGCGAACGTCAACGAATATTCGGCACGCTACTCGATCATCGATAACGAATTTTATATCCCTGCGCCAGAGCATTTGGCAGCGCAGGCGACGGCGAACCGCCAGGGACGCGGAGACGTTTTGGAGGGGGAGGCAGCACAACGGGTGCTCGACCTGTTGCGCGAGGACGCCGAACACGCCTACGCCAGCTATATTGAGCTGTTGAACGAGGACACCTCGGGTGCCCCGATCGATCCGGCGCGGCCCGGTTTGGCGCGTGAACTCGCCCGCATGAACCTGTCGCTAAATTTCTATACACAATTGTATTGGAAGATTGATCTGCACAATCTGATGCATTTCCTGTCGCTGCGCGCCGATCCGCACGCGCAATATGAGATCCGAGCTTATGCCGAGGTGATCCTCGACATTCTAAAGCGCTGGGTGCCGATGACCTACGCCGCTTTTCTCGAATATCGGATGAATGCGGCAACGATCTCCGCCACCGGTCTCACCGTGATCCGCCGCATGCTCGCCGGCGAAACAGTAACGCAACAGAACAGCGGCCTTTCTGCCCGCGAATGGCGCGAACTGACGGCGCTGCTCGCACGCCCAGCCTAAATGCTTCCGGTTCAGGTGTGCAGCTTGGGTTGAGCGGAGCGTGGATTACTGTCCGGTCCGGCAACGGGACAGCGCGACGGTAAAATCGCCAAAATCGCCGCATATGAGAAGGCTCTTGGCGAGGGAAGGAGAATTCCGTTGTCGAGAGAGGAGGGCGGGTGTCGACAGGTCTGCCGGGCGACGGGACACGGATCGCAAATGGCGGCGATGGCGAAGACGGTCGCGCGAATCGGCTGGATGTGATGCCGCCCGCGCAATTCCCGGTGCGCCAAATGAATTCCCGGTTCGGCGGAAATAATTCCCGATTAGGATGCGGAAAGTTCCCGGTTGCCGCACCACGGGAATTCACTCGCAAGCCTTTGATATCATGCTTTATTTTGATGGCAGAATCACGCTGCCAAGGGCGAATTCCCGCTATAACAGGAAGTAACGGGAATCCATTCCAATCGCGGTCGGGCCGCGCTGCCGGGTCGGGTGCGGCTATTCGATGACGATGCGAGGCGGCGGGCGCAGGGCGCTCTCGCCCGAGACTTTTTCCCAGACCCGTGCGGCAATCTGGCGGAAGACAGCCGCGTAGGGATTGTCGGGATCGGAAATTGTGATCGGCCGGCCCGAATCCGAGGTCTCGCGGATCGCCAGATCGAGCGGCACCTCACCAAGGAATTCGGTGCCGAGTTGTTGGGCTTCGCGGCGGGCGCCCCCATGCGAAAAGATCTCGCTGCGGCCGCCGCAATGCGGACACAGGAAGTAGCTCATATTCTCGATGATGCCGAGCACCGGTACATCAACCTTGCGAAACATGTTGAGCCCCTTGCGCGCGTCAAGCAGCGCGATGTCCTGCGGCGTCGAAACGATAACCGCACCGGCGAGCGGCACCTGTTGCGCCATCGTCAGCTGGGCGTCGCCGGTGCCGGGCGGCATATCGACGACCATGATGTCGAGTTCACCCCATTCGACTTCGCGCAGCATCTGCTGCAAAGCGCTCATCACCATCGGCCCGCGCCAGATCATCGGCGTGTCTTCCGGCACGAGAAACCCCATCGACATCACCTCGATGCCGAAATTCTCCATCGGCTGCAAGGTCTTGCCGTCGCGCGAGCGGGGCCGGCCGGAAATCCCGAGCATGCGCGGCATCGACGGCCCATAGATATCCGCGTCGAGCACACCGACGCGCAATCCATTGGCCTTCAATCCGAGCGCCAGATTGGCGGCGACCGTCGACTTGCCGACCCCGCCCTTGCCCGAGGCGACGGCGATTATCGCGCCGACGCCGGCAATGGCGCCACGCTGCGGACGTGCTGCGGCGTGAGCGGCCGGATGGGCACCTCTGGGTGGCGGCTGCGGCGCAGCCGCCCGACCGCGCGGCGCCGCTTGTGCCGTCAAGACCGCGGTCACCGAAAGCACGCCGGGCAGCGCGTCGACCGCGCGTTCAGCCGACTTGCGCAGCGGCTCCAGCCGCTGGCCGCGCTCGGGCTCGACCTCGATCGCAAAAGCGACATTACCGTCGCGGATCGCGATCCCTGAAACCATGCCGAGGGAGACGATATCGGCGCCGCGCTCGGGATCGGCGATCGTTGCAAGCGCGTCGAGGACCTGTTTTTCGGTAACTTTCATTTCACTCCCCAGAGCGGCCGGCAAATCCTCGACCCGCCACCTTTTGCCCGGCGGGAAACCGCTGCCGAGACCCGAGACCAGCGTAGAATAGGCGTACGGCTATTGCTACGAGACTGGGTGCGTTGCAACGCTTTCGCAACGGTTCCGGTCTACGGAAATCTGGGTCCGTCGCCAGGGCTTGACAACACCCGAGCGGCCGCCCTCTATCGGGTCGAGGTCTGGCGTGCGTCGCGCTTTTGAGAACCGCAGCCCGGAGCGTTTCGCGTCCGGCCCAGCGCGGCGGAAAGGTTAAGCAGTTTTCAGATGATCTGGATCAGTCAGGGAGGCGGTCCGTGGGGCGGTGGCCCCCGCGGCGGCGGTCCTTGGGGTGGCGGCTCACGCAATACCGGCGGTGGCCCGGGCTCGGGTCCGCGCAACCGCGGCCCCTATCCCCCCGATTTCGAGGAATGGCTGCGCCGCGGTCAGGACCGCGTGCGACGGATCCTGCCGGGCGGGTTCGGCACCGGTGCTGGCATTGCCGTCGTCCTGATCGCAATCGTGGCCATTTGGCTGGCGAGCGGGTTTTATCGTGTCCAGCCCGACGAGGTCGGAATCGTGCTGCGGTTTGGCGCCTACAACCGCATGACGCAGCCCGGGCTCAACTATCACCTGCCGAGCCCGATCGAGACCGCGTTGACGCCGAGCGTTACTCGCGTCAACCGGACCGAAATCGGCTACCGGTCGGGGGAGACCCTGACCACCCGTGAGCCGGTCTCGCGCCAAGTCCCCGAGGAGGCGCTGATGCTGACCGGCGACGAAAACATCGTCGACGTCAATTTCACCGTCTTCTGGGTCATCAAGGATGCCAAGGCCTATCTGTTCAACATCCGAGACCCTGAGCTGACGGTCAAATCGGCGGCTGAGAGTGCTATGCGGGAGGTCGTCGGGGAAACCCCGATAGCACAAGCCCTGGCTGAAGGCCGGGCCAAGATCGAGGCCGAGACTCGAGAATTGTTGCAGGCGATTCTCGACAGTTATGCTGCCGGTATCGAGATCACCCAGCTGCAACTGCAGCGGGTCGATCCGCCGGCCGAGGTCATCGACGCGTTCCGCGACGTTCAGGCGGCACTTGCCGATCGCGCCCGGTTGCGCAATGAGGCCGAGGCCTACCGCAACAGCATCATTCCGATCGCGCGCGGCGACGCCGTGCGGATCGAGCAGGAGGCTGAGGCGTATCGACTGGCCACCGTTGCGCGTGCTCAGGGTGACGCGGCTCGCTTCCTGTCGGTCTATAATGCCTTCAAAGCCACGCAGGACGTGACCACTCAGCGGCTCTATCTCGAAACCATGGAAGAGATATTGAAGAACAGCAACAAGGTGATTATCGACAAATCGGCACAGGGCGGGAACGGGGTGTTGCCATACTTGCCGCTGCCCGCGCTCGGTGGCGGCGAAAAGGCAAGCACACCAGCGGCGGGAACCTCGCCTGCGCCCGCGGCACCGGGCGCTGCCGCAACGCCGCCGCCGCAATCCTCGGCCCAATCGCCGGACAATTTGGTCTCCGCTCCGGCACCGAGCAGTGGTCAGGATTGAGAAAATGCCAGGAATCGGGAAGCGATAATGAGCCGGGGCGCCCTCTTCGCCCTCGCGGCAGTGCTGGTGGTTGCCGGCATCGTTGCGATGAGCTCGCTGTTTATCGTCGACCAGACCGAAGAGGCGCTGGTGCTCCAATTCGGGCAGCCGCGCCGCGTCATTCTCATCCCCGGTTTGCAGGCCAAACAGCCGTTTATCGAGAATGTGATCACTTATGACAAGCGCCTGCTTGATTTCGAGCCGCCACCGGAGGAGGTCATCGCGTCCGACCAAAAGCGGCTCGTCGTCGACACCTATGCGCGTTACCGTATCACTGACCCATTGATGTTCTATCAAACAGTGGCTACCGAGGCCGGGGTACGGGCCCGGCTCGGAGCGCTGGTCAGCGGCAGCCTGAGGCAAGTGATCGGCAATGTGACTCTGTCGGCGCTACTGTCACCGGATCGGGCCAAAATCATGCGCCAAATCCGCGATGAGGTCGCCGGTCAGGCAAAGCCCTTCGGTATTGACGTCGCCGATGTCCGGATCCGCCGCGCCGATTTGCCGCCGCAGAACAGCGAGGCAATCTATGCCCGCATGCGTTCCGAACGCCAGCAGCAAGCGGCGCAGTACCGTGGCGAAGGCGCCGAGGCGGCGCAGACCGTTCGCGCCAACGCCGACCGCGAAAGAACCGTGATCCTCGCCGATGCGCAGCGCAACGGCCAGAAACTTCGTGGCCAAGGCGACGCACAGGCGATCGAGATCTATGCCAAGGCATATGATCAGGATAAGAGCTTCTTTGCGTTTTACCGGTCGCTGCAGGCCTATCGCGATGCGTTCGGTGGTCACAACACGTCGTTTGTACTGAACCCGAACAGCAGCTTCTTCCGCTATTTTGAGAGCCCGGGCGGAATGCCGGCGCCAACCGCCGCTCCAGCGGCGAAACCCGCGCCATAGCAAAGCGGGAGCTGCTGCCCCGTCGGTCACCGAGATTCATCAGGCATGCGCGATCTGTGGACAGCGATTGCCCTCGTTCTCGTCATCGAGGGCTGCCTTTATGCTCTATTCCCGGAGGGTATGAGGCGGGCCGCGGCGCGGGCCACGGCTTTGCCGCCGCAAATGTTACGAGTGGTTGGGCTCGCCGCCGCTTGTGCCGGCGTCGCACTCGTCTGGGTGGTCAGACACTGAACCGCTCACCAAACCAAGCGTCGTCCCGGGTGCGAAAGCGACTGGCTTGGCGTCCCCTTCTCCCTTACTCTTATAGCTGGGTTTTGACAGGGTCGGCTCCGTGGCATCGTTCGCAAACAATGCTCGGAGCAATAACGAGGAGTTGAAGAGGTGCCGTTTCGCCCATCGAAATTGTTGCGCGTCGTCGCCCGCGCGACATTCGCCACGCTGCTCTTCATAGCTCCAGCAGCGGTGGACCCGGCGGTGCAGACGTATGCCCACCCGGCACCCGACAGCTTTGCCGATCTGGCAGCGAAGTTGCTCCCTTCGGTGGTCAACATCTCGACGACGCAAACCCTCAAAACCGCCAGCGGCGATCCTGGCGGACCCGATGCGCCGCAGTTCCCGCCGGGTTCGCCGTTTGAGGAATTCTTTCACGATTTTCTCGAGCGCAACCTGCCGAAGGGTGAGCATCCCGAGCTTGCGCCGCGCAAGGCAACCTCGCTCGGCTCGGGATTTGTCATCGATCCGGCCGGCTATATCGTGACCAATAACCATGTGATCGCCGACGCCGATGAGATCACGGTCATCCTGCACGACAATACCAATTTGAAGGCGAAGGTCGTCGGTCGCGATACCAAGACGGATATTGCACTGCTCAAAGTCAAGACCGACAAGCCGCTGGTCGCGGTCAAATGGGGCGACAGCGATGCTGCGCGCGTCGGCGATTGGGTGCTCGCGATCGGTAATCCGTTCGGGCTTGGCGGCAGCGTGACGGCCGGAATTCTCTCGGCGCGCCAGCGCGACATCAATTCCGGCCCCTATGATGATTTTCTGCAGACCGATGCGCCGATTAACCGCGGCAATTCCGGCGGTCCGATGTTCAACATGGACGGGCAAGTGATCGGGATCAATACCGCGATCTATTCACCTTCGGGCGGCTCGATCGGCATCGGCTTTGCCATACCTTCCGCACTCGCCAAAGAGGTCGTCCAAGAACTCAAGGGAGAAGCCGACCATACCGTCCACCGCGGCTGGCTCGGTGTGCGCATTCAATCGGTCACCGACGAAATCGCCGAAAGTCTCGGGCTCGACAAGGCACATGGCGCCTTGGTCGCGAGCGTCACCGACAAAGGGCCGGCCGAAGCAGCCGGTATCGAGCCTGGCGACGTCATCCTGGGCTTCGATGGCAAGGAAGTCAGCGACATGCGGCGCCTGCCGCGGCTTGTCGCCGAAACGCCGGTCGACAAGTCGGTCCCGGTGACCTTGTGGCGCAAGCATGCCCTAGCTACGGTGCGGGTCAAAGTCGGGCGCCTTGAAGAAACGGATGAGCAGCAGGCGAGCGCCAAGACGGCTCCTCAGAAAACCGCGCCAAGCGAGACTGGCATTGTCAAAACGCTGGGTATGACGCTTTCCGGTATCACCCCAGAGCTCAAGGGCAAATATTCGCTCGGCGACGACGCCAAAGGGGTCGTCGTCGTGGACGTCGCGAAAGGCAGCTCGGCTGCCGACAAGGGCTTCCAGGCCGGCGATTTGATCATGGAGGCGGCGCAGGAGGAGGTTAAAAACCCCGAGGATCTCGCATCCAAAATCGCAGCGGCAAAGAGATCGGGGCGCAAATCGATCTTGCTGTTGGTGCAGCGCCAGGGTGATCTGCGGTTTGTCGCATTGCGCGTCGACCAGGGCTGAGGCAGGCCGGCTCAAACAGCGAAATCGATTTTGCGGTAGCCTTGAGCGTATAGGAGGCCGGTCAGGTCAGCATAGCCCAATCGGGCCCGTACGACGGCGGCGATCGCCGGTTTAGCGTGAAAGGCTACACCGAGACCGGCGACATTGAGCATCGCGAGATCGTTCGCGCCGTCGCCGATTGCGAGAGTCTCAGCCGGCCGGAGACCAAGTTCGCCAGCCAATGCCAGCAGGGTTTGCCGCTTCGTATCACCGGTGACGATCGGCGACACCATGCGCCCGGTCAGCCGGCCTTCGGCTATTTCCAGGCGGTTGGCCACGACCCGGTCAAAGCCGAGTTTTGCAGCGATATGATCGGCAAAGACCGTGAAACCGCCGGTGACGAGCGCCGTTGTTGCACCATTTGCACGCATTGTTGCGAGGAGGCTTTTTGCCCCAGGGGTGAGCCGGATGCGGACGGCGGCTTCGGCGAGCACTCGAGTCTCGATTCCGGTCAACAAGCCGACCCGGGCGGCGAGCGCCTCGGCGAAATCGATCTCGCCATTCATCGCACGTCGCGTGATCTCGGCTATCAGGGGGCCGATGCCGAGGATCGCCCCGAGTTCGTCGAGCATCTCGTTTTCGATGATCGTCGATTCGAGATCGGCAATGAGCAGCCGCTTGCGCCTGCCCGTTACGGGTTGGAGCAATACGTCTATCGGCTCGTCCCCGACGATGTTGCGCGCAATCCTCTCGATCGTACCGGGCGCCGGGGCCACGGCGAAGATATCGCACGCCTCGGCGCGCGCCAGCCAAACCGGCCCGGTCGCGCTTTCGAGGGCCGCGCAAACAGCGCCGGCAACATCGGGAAGACGCTGATCGGGACCGGCGCCGATCAGGGTGAGCACAAACCGCATCGGTTTTGGTCCTATCTCGGGAGTGCTCTGCACGCCCAGCCGGAAGCCCGGCCGCCGGTCGTCATCATCACCGGTCCGACGGCAAGTGGCAAATCGGCGCTGGCGCTGGCGCTGGCCGACCAAATCGGCGGCATAATTATCAACGCCGACGCGCTGCAATGCTATCGCGATCTCGCAATCCTGACGGCGCGCCCCGATGCCGAAACGCAGGCGCGCGTGCCGCACCGGCTCTACGGTTTTCTCGATGGCGCCGAACGTGGCTCGGTCGGCAACTGGCGTGCGCTCGCGCTGGCTGAGATCGCCGCGACAATCGCATCCGGGAGTTTGCCGATTATTGTCGGCGGCACCGGGCTCTATCTGCACGCGCTGCAGCATGGGCTCGCTCCGTTTCCGGAAATCCCGGACGCGATCCGGCGCGAGGCTGCAGCGCTGCATCGCGCCCTCGGCGGTACCACCTTTCGAGAGCGGCTCGCAATACTCGATCCGATTTCGGCCGCGCGGCTCCCGGCGGGGGACACGCAGCGGCTGGTGCGCGCCTATGCAGTGGCGCGCGCCACTGGTATGCCCATCAGCGCCTGGCATGACCGAACCCATCGCGCGACGCCTTACCGATTTGTCACAATCCTTCTGATGCCGCCGCGGGATCGGCTCTATGTTGCTTGCGAGGCACGCTTTGCTGCGATGCTTGAACGCGGCGCGTTGGCCGAAGCCGCGGCATTGGCAACACGCGGCCTCGATCCGAGCCTGCCGGCAATGAAGGCGGTCGGATTGCCCGAGCTGTTATCGTATCTGCGCGGCGAGATGACGCTCACCGACGCAACTGCCGCCGCACAACAGGCCACACGCCGCTATGCCAAACGACAGATGACCTGGTTTCGCCACCGGTTGCATCCAGACCTGGTCCTGGATAAGCAATATTCGGAAAGTTTGCTGCGCCGCTCACGCCAGTTTATTGACGAGTTTTTGTTGACCAGCAGGGCCTAGCCCACTAGGTTGCCGCTCCCTTTCAGCGGAGCAGTCGGGCCGGTGGAAGGCCCAATCAGGCAAATTCTTGGAGCATGTCATGTCGGCTGAGCCGATCAGTGGAGCGGATATCGTCATCAAGGCGCTGGTCGATCAGGGCGTCGATGTCGTTTTCGGCTATCCTGGTGGAGCCGTGCTGCCGATTTATGACGCGCTGTTCAAACAGAACGCGCTGCGCCACATCCTCGTACGTCATGAGCAGGGTGCGGTTCACGCCGCCGAAGGCTATGCCCGTTCGACCGGCCGGGTCGGGGTCGTGCTGGTGACGAGCGGTCCCGGGGCGACAAATGCGGTGACCGGGCTGACCGACGCGCTGATGGATTCGGTGCCGATCGTGTGTCTGACCGGGCAGGTGCCGACCCATTTGATCGGCAATGACGCGTTTCAGGAAGCCGATACCACCGGCATCACCCGCCCGTGCACCAAGCATAATTATCTCGTCAAGGACGTGCGCGATCTTTCGCGCATGATCCACGAGGCATTCTATGTCGCGAAAAGCGGACGGCCGGGGCCGGTCGTCATCGATCTGCCAAAAGACGTGCTGTTCGCGCTCGGCCCCTACAGCCACCCGGAGGACGCGCGACACAAGAGCTATCGTCCGCAAGTCATACCGGATCAGGCCCGCGTCGCCCAGGCAGTCGAGATGATTACCGCAGCCAAGAAACCCTTGTTTTACGGCGGCGGCGGGCTGATTAATTCGGGAGCGGAGGCCTGCGCCGGCTTTACCGAAGTGGTGCGGCGGACCGATGCGCCGTGCACGCTGACCTTGATGGGGCTTGGCGCCTTTCCGGCGGCCGATCCGCATTTTCTTGGCATGGTCGGCATGCATGGCACCTACGAGGCGAATATGGCGATGCACGATTGCGATCTGTTGATCGCGGTCGGCGCGCGCTTTGATGATCGTGTAACCGGCCGGCTGAACGCCTTCTCGCCCGGGTCGAAAAAGATCCACATCGATATCGACCCCTCATCGATCAACAAGAATGTGCGGGTTGATCTGCCAATTGTCGGCGATGTCGGCCAGGTGATGGCAGCGATGCTGGAGACTTCGCCGCGTGCCGGGGCTGGTTTGGATCGCAGCGAATGGTGGCGTCACATCGAAGAATGGCGGGCGCAGGATTGCTTGCGCTACGACCGCAGCTGCCGCGGCGTCATCAAGCCGCAATACGCGATCGAGCGGCTCTATGCACTGACCCGGGGCCATGACGTCTATGTCACGACCGAGGTCGGCCAGCATCAGATGTGGGCGGCGCAGTTCTTTAAATTCGACAAGCCGCATCATTGGATGACATCGGGCGGGCTCGGGACCATGGGCTACGGATTGCCGGCGGCAATTGGGGTCCAGATCGCCCATCCGGAGGCGCTTGTCGTCGACATCGCCGGCGAGGCCTCGATCTTGATGAATATTCAGGAGATGTCGACGGTGGCGCAGTATCGGCTGCCGGTCAAATTGTTCATCTTGAACAATCAGTACATGGGCATGGTACGGCAATGGCAGGAACTGCTGCATGGCGGGCGCTATTCCGAAAGCTATACCGCGGCCCTGCCCGATTTTGTCAAACTGGCGGAAGCCTTTGGTGCCAACGGCCGCCGGATCGAAAATCCGGCCGAGATGGACGACGCGATCAGCTGGATGCTGAAGACGCCCGGGGCGGTGATCCTCGACGTGGCGGTCGACCCCAAGGAAAATTGCTTTCCGATGATCCCATCGGGAGCCGCGCATAACGAAATGCTGCTCGGGCCCAAGGACGAAGCCGAGCAGCCGGTTTCTGAGGAAGGCATGGTGCTCGTCTGAGGGCGGCGATCGGACCGGGTGTAGGCGGATGAGCGCGGCCATGAATGGCCTCGAGCGGCACACGATCGCGGTTCTCGTCGATAACGAGCCCGGAATTCTGGCGCGTGTCGTCGGGCTGTTCTCCGGCCGCGGCTACAACATCGAAAGCCTGACGGTCGCCGAAGTCGATCGCCGCAACAGCCTGTCACGCATCACCATCGTAACATCCGGGACGAGGATGATTATCGAGCAGATCAAGGCGCAGCTGCAGCGGCTCGTACCGGTGCACAAGGTGCTGGATCTGACGGATGAGGGGCCGTTTGTCGAGCGCGAGATGATGCTGATCAAGGTCGAGGGCAAGGGTGACGTGCGTATCGAGGCGCTGCGCCTGGCCGACATTTTTCGCGCGCGGGTCGTCGACTCGACGATCGAGAGTTTTGTCTTTGAGCTGACCGGCTCGGCCGAGAAACTGAACGCCTTTATCGCGCTGATGGAGCCGCTGGGTCTGGTCGAGATCTCGCGCACCGGCGCGGTTGCGATCTCGCGGGGAACGACGAGCCTTTAGCGGCCGCTCGTGAAGCATGTACAGGACGCGGCGAGTTCGCTGTTCCCGGGGAAACGGGACCTCGGATCCAATATTGTAGCGCGCGTAGGATCCTGTTTTACGGGAGCACGGTACGCCGAGAAGGAGAGCTGAAATGCGGGTGTATTACGACCGCGATGCAGATGTGAACCTGGTCAAGTCGAAGAAGGTCGCGGTTATCGGCTATGGCAGCCAGGGGCACGCGCACGCCAACAATTTGCGCGACAGCGGCGTCAAGGATGTCGTCGTCGCGCTGCGGCCGGGCTCCGGCTCGGCGGCAAAGGCCGAAAACGCCGGCTTCAAGGTCATGAGCAATTCCGAGGCGGCAAAATGGGCCGACATCGTCATGGTATTGGCGCCGGACGAATTGCAGGCCGGTCTCTACAGCAATGAATTGAAGCCGAATATGCGCGACGGCACCGCGCTCGCGGTGGCGCATGGCCTCAGCATCCATTTCCGGCTGATCGAGCCGCGCCCCGACATGGACGTTTTCATGATCGCGCCGAAGGGGCCGGGGCACACGGTACGCTCGGAATATTTACGCGGGGCGGGGGTGCCGTGCCTCG
>JAFAOB010000090.1 GCA_019238055.1 Alphaproteobacteria bacterium | reverse complement strand
TTTCGCGCTCTCGCGCGCCGGCTCGAACAGGCGATCCGCGGTCCGCGCCCGGCACCGGGCTTTGCCGGTCTTATGGCCGCCGTCGCCGGCAAAGACACGGAGCTGCGTGGGTTTGTCAGCCGCCTGCAAGCCTGCCTGGGTCCGTTGCCCGATCTTTTCGCTGGCGGGCTGGTGCCGCTTGCCCGGCTTATAACCGCGCATATCGAGGCGGCCGAGCGATTGGCCGCCAGCGATGATGCGTCTGGTGCCGCCCGGCTGTGGCGCGATGGCGCTGGTGAAACTGCGGCTCGCTTTTACAACGAGCTGATCGACGCCGCTATCGATTTTCCACCACTCCCGGGACAGCATTACCCGGCTTTGTTCGAGGCGCTCTCGGCCGGGGTCGTCGTGCGTCCGGTTTATGGCCGTCATCCACGGTTGGCGATTTGGGGACTCATCGAGGCCCGCTTGCAGCAGGCCGACCTCGTCGTTCTCGGCGGCTTGAACGAGGGGAGCTGGCCCGGTGCGCCGGCCCACGATCCCTGGATGTCCCGGCAGATGCGGCGCGAATTTGCGATCGCCGTCCCGGAACGGGCTATTGGGATCGCCGCTCATGATTTTGTCCAGGCGCTAACGGTACCCGAAGCGGCGTTGACGCGTGCGGCACGCGCGGAAGGTGTGCCGACCGTTCCGTCGCGCTGGCTGTTGCGACTCAACACGGTGTTGCGTGCGGTCGGGCTCGAGGGAGCGCTTGAGGCCAATGCCGATATCACGACCGTCGCCAGCCGGCTCGACACCGCGGATTACGCACCGCTGCCGGCGGCTGAACCGCGCCCGCCGCTCGCCGCACGTCCACGCCAGCTGTCGGTCACCCAGATCGAGACCTGGCTTGCCGATCCCTATGCGATCTACGCCCGGCACATTCTCCAGCTGAGAGCGCTCGACGAACTCGACGCCGACCCCGGCCGAGCCGATCTCGGCATCCGCATCCACGCGGTGCTCGCCGAATTTGTCCGCCGCTTTCCGCGAGACCTGCCCTCCGATCCACTATCGGAGCTGGTCCGGATCGGACAAGAGCACTTTGCCGAAGTCTTATCGAGACCCGGAGCCTGGGCGTTCTGGTGGCCGCGTTTCGAGCGCATTGCCCGCTGGCTGGTCGCCGAAGAAACCGCCCACCGCGCGATAGTTGTCGAAAGCCACGGCGAATTGAAGGGCAGCCTGGTCTTGCACGGCTTCTCTGGCGGTTCCTTCGAATTGACCGCCAACGCCGACCGCATCGATCACCTGGCCTCGGGCGAATTTCTAGTAATCGATTACAAGACCGGCTCGATACCAAGGAAAAACCAAATCTCCACCGGCTTCGCGCCGCAACTTCCACTCGAAGCCGCGATCCTCCGCGACGGCAGTTTTGGCGGTATCAGCGGGACCCCAGCCGCTCTCGAATACTGGAAGCTCGGCGGGCGCTCGCCGGCCGGGCAGCGCTGGGCGATCGACGATGAGGATCCCGCAGCGCTGGTCAATCGTGTACTCGCCAAGTTACGCGGGCTGGTCGAGCGTTTTGATGATCCCGCAACACCTTATCTGGCGATGCCCGTGGCTGCGCGGCGGCCGCGGTTTTCGGATTACGAGCATCTCGAGCGGGTTGCGCGCAGCGAGGCGGAAGAATGGCAGGCGTGAGCCGCAGCCGATGGACGGCGCAGACCGCCTATCCGCGCGCTTCGGTTTGGGTCGCAGCCTCAGCCGGGACCGGCAAGACGACGGTGCTGACCGAAAGGTTATTGCAGTTGATGCTCGACGGCACCGACCCGTCGCACATTCTATGCCTCACCTTTACCCGCGCCGCCGCTGCTGAAATGGCGAATCGGCTGGATCGCGAGCTCGCCCGCTGGGTGACACTCTCTGAAGGCGCGTTGGCAGAGGCGCTTTACGAGCTGACCGGGGTGTTTGCCGATCCGGAACTGATCGCTCGCGCCCGCCAGCTGTTTGCGCTGGTTCTCGATACCCCAGGCGGGATCAAGATCTCGACGATCCATGCGTTCTGCCAAACCTTGTTGCGCCGCTTTCCGCTCGAAGCGGGCGTGGCGCCGGAATTCGTCGTGATTGAAGAGCGCGGCGCCGCCGAATTATTAGCCGAGGCGGCCCAGCGCGTGATTATCGCCGCGCGCGAGGGCGCCGACCCCGCAATTTGCGAAGCGCTCGCTATCGTTGCCGAACATGCTGCGGAGGAGCAATTTGGCGAGCTGATGCAGGCGCTCGCCAACGAGCGAGGAAAGCTGCGCCGAGCTCTCGAGCACGGCTTTCCGGCATTGCGCAAAAGATTATCCAAGACGCTGGGTCTGTCCGACGGCGTAACGCTCGAATCGCTGGTAGCGGCGTTCTGCGCCGCAGACGCTTGTGATGAGCCGGGGCTCGCAGCATGCGCGTCGATCCTCGCCGAAGGTTCCGTTAAAGATCGCGCGCTCGCCAAGGTCCTTGCGGATTGGTGCGAAGCACCGGCGCGGCGGCAGTCCATACTCGATGCATATCTGGCCACCTACCTGACGACTCGGGAGCGGGAGATCAAGAACAGCCTCGTCACCAAAAAGACGGCGCGTGCTGCCTGCAAAGCCGGATGCGATGCAGCAGCGGTGCTCGCTGCCGAGGCCGCGCGAGTGCAAAAATTGGACAAGGCGCGCGCGGCACTAATCCTGCGGGAGGCCACCTGCGCGCTCGTTCGGCTTGGCGATCGGCTGTTGCGCGAATATGACGGCGCCAAGCGGCTCAAAGGCGTTCTCGATTTCGATGATCTCGTATCGTTGGCGCTCGCCCTGCTGCAGCGCCCCGGAGTGGCGCCGTGGGTCTTGTTCAAGCTCGACGGCGGGCTCGATCACATCCTGATCGACGAGGCGCAGGACACCAATCCCGAGCAATGGCAGATCGTTGCCGCCCTCGCCGAGGAATTCTTTGCCGGCGCGGGCGCCCGATCGACAATCCGCACCGTGTTTGCCGTCGGGGACATGAAGCAATCGATCTTCAGTTTTCAGCGTGCTGACCCGCAGGCTTTTCTGGAGATGCGGCGGCATTTCCAGGACAAAGCCAATGCAGTCAACCAAAACTGGATGGAGTTGCCGCTCGACCTTTCGTTCCGTTCGACCGAGCCGGTGTTGCAAGCGGTCGATGCGATCTTCCGCCGACCCGAGGCGCGCGCCGGGGTGGCGCTTGACGGTCGCGACATCCGACATTTTGCCGAGCGCGCCGGCCACGCTGGTGTCGTGGAGCTGTGGCCGGTGGTGGCGCCGGCACCCGCCGAGGCGCCCGATGAGGATGAGCTGCCGGTCGCCTACAGGCGGATCGCCGAGCCTCATGCACGGCTCGCGCGCGGCATCGCAGCGACGGTCGCGGGATGGCTCGCGCATGGCGAGCGTCTGGAAGCGCGCGACCGCGCCCTGCGGCCCGGGGACATTATGGTGTTGGTGCGCCGCCGCAACGAATTCGTTGGCGAATTACTGCGCGCGCTGAAGCAGCGCGGCATCCCGGTCGCCGGTGCCGACCGTCTGATTTTAACCGAGCAATTGTCGGTTCAGGACCTGGTGGCGCTCGGGCGCTTTCTGCTATTGCCGGAGGACGACCTGACATTGGCGGCGGTGCTGAAAAGCCCGCTTTTCGACATCGATGAGGAGACGCTCTTTGAGCTGTGCTATGCGCGCGATCAGGAAAGCCTGTGGAACCGGCTCCGCACTCGCGCCGGAACCTGTGCGGGCTTGCGCCGCGCCGCCGACCGGCTGACGGCTTGGCTCGCCCGCGCCGATTTCGCCCCGCCTTACGAGCTCTATGCCGAAATCCTTGGTGCGGAGGGCGGGCGGCGGGC
Organism: Alphaproteobacteria bacterium; assembly: GCA_019238055.1. Lineage (GTDB taxonomy): Bacteria > Pseudomonadota > Alphaproteobacteria > ATCC43930 > CGMCC-115725 > AP-15. Next base: position 1,828 of record JAFAOB010000090.1, on the reverse strand, counting down.
TCTGCTGCACCGCCTCGGTCCGGAAGCGGAGGACCCGGTTGAGGAGTTCCTCGGGCTTGCCCTTGCTTACGAGCGCGAGCATGTGCCGTCATTGCAGGGATTTTTGCGCTGGCTGACCGTGGCCGAGACCGAGGTCAAACGCGATTTCGCAGCTCATCCACGTGACGAGGTGCGCATCCTGACCGTCCATGGCGCCAAGGGGCTTGAAGCGCCGGTCGTGTTTCTTCCTGACACGATCGCCACACCCGACCAGAAGGTCACTTTGCTGTGGAGCAAATCCGATGAGCTACCGCTGTGGAAACCGCCGGGCGATCACGCCGCTCCTCTCTACGCCAGCGAAAAGTTGGCATGGCGCGACCGCCAATTGCAGGAATATCGCCGGCTGCTTTATGTCGGTCTGACCCGGGCGCAGGATCGCCTGTATATCTGCGGCTGGCAGACACAAAGAAAACCGCAGGAGGTGTGCTGGCACACGCTGTGCCATGCTGGCCTGCGCGAATGCGCCGAGCCTTTTGAATTCGACACACGCCCGCTGATCGGTGAAGTCGAGGGCTGGTCGGGACAAGGTTTGCGCCTCGCCTGCCCGCAGACGACAGCACCGCAGCGCGAGCCGCTCTCCGCCGCCGTTGCTCGCGAGGGGCCACTGCCTGACTGGGCAACACGACGACCGCCGCCCGAGCCCGATCCGCCGCGACCATTGTTCCCCTCGCGGCCTGCCGGCGACGAGCCGCCCGCCCTGTCGCCGGTGAACATCGGCGGGCACGGCCGCTTCAAGCGCGGTCTGCTCGTGCATCGCCTGTTGCAAAGCCTGCCGGAATTGCCGACCGCTGCGCGCGAGGCCGCGGCACGGCGTTTTCTGGCGCTCCCAACCCATGCTCTGCCGCAGGACGAGCAGGACGAGATCTGCCGTGAGACATTGGCCGTGCTGCATCACCCCGATTACGCGGCCCTGTTTGGCCCGCGCTCGCAAGCCGAGGTGCCTCTCATCGGCCTCGTCGGCGGCCATGCGTTATCGGGTCAAATCGATCGCATCGTGGTGGACGAAAACCAGGTGCTGATTGTCGATTTTAAGACGATGCGCCCGGTGCCGGCTGGCGAGGACGAGGTCGCGCCGCTCTATCTGCGGCAGCTCGCGATCTATCGCGCAGCCTTGGCAGGAATATACCCTGATCGCGAGATCCGCTGTGCGATTTTATGGACGCAGGCGCCGCTATTGATGCCGATTAGCTCGGACAAGCTCGCCGCCCATGCGCCTTGACGCCGCTTTTTCGCCGCCCCTAATTTCGGGGTGAGCATGTGAGGAGGTATATCGCGATGAAGCCGACCGCGGTCACCGACAGCGATTTCGAGGCACAAGTGCTGGGCGCCGAGGGGCCGGTACTCGTCGATTTCTGGGCCGAATGGTGTGGCCCGTGCAAAATGATCGCCCCGTTTCTCGAAGATCTCGCCTCGGATAAGGCCGGTCAGTTGACCGTCGCAAAGGTCAATATCGACGAGAACCCCAAATCGCCGACCAAATACGGGGTGCGCGGCATTCCGACAATGATCCTGTTCAAGGGCGGAAAGGCGGTTGCCACAAAAATTGGTGCGCTGCCCAAAAGCAAACTCTACGAATGGGTCGAATCGGTCCTATAGGCGCTCTTTAAGACCGCGCGTCCACTTGGCCTCGGCTCTAGCGCGAGCTGAGGACGCTGATGTCTTGCTGCCGTCCGTGAGCCGCGGTGCTTTTCGCCGTGATGGTGGAGGGGCGTCGCAGATTGGGATAGGCTTAATCCGCCAACCAAAAGGGGAGAGAAACATGAAGGTCGTCACGCTGAAGGACATCCCG
>JAFAOB010000086.1 GCA_019238055.1 Alphaproteobacteria bacterium | reverse complement strand
TAAAAAACGGAAGCTGGCCAAGCGGGGTCATCGCAGCCCGCTCGCCCGCCTCCCACTCCATGTGAACCCGGCCGGCAAACGTGTCGGCGATCACCGACCGCTCCTTGCCATACTCTACCAATGGTTGTTCACCCATTGGGTGCGGCGCGGCCACCGCTCGATCCGTGCTCATGCCGTTGCGTTTGCACGGATTCGCCGATCCTGCCAACGACCAACTGCCGGAAATAGGATCATTCGTCGTGGTGACGCGGACTTCCACGCCAAGGCGCAGGCCTGCCATTGTCGCCGGTCCAACTGATTGATCGCGAGTACGGCGACGAAGCGGGCAATGGCAATCCGCTGCCTGGGGGGCAGTGGAGCAAAGGTCATTGCTAAAGAACTCCGCCATCCCCGCGTTGCCTCCCATTGCTCGGCCCTCATCAACCTGCTCCCTTTCCGATTCGAGACAATCGGACGCTGGGGATCGATGGCGATTTCGCGACTCAATTTTCAACATCTAGTAACAGCAAAAATATAACATACCACAAGTAGAAGATTGCCGGTGCGATCGCTTTTGGGAACAGCATGGCTGTCGATGCCAGCATGTTCTTTGCTCTGTCGAGTCGCCCACTCTGACAGAGGCTTTCGAGAGCACGACACTCCGGACCTGACCATGAGAAAATCACACTCGTAACCGACGCATGGGCACCAGTGGTCAACCGCGTCACCGGGATATTGACCCGAAAAACCTGTCCCGAATTTCCAGATTTCGGCCTATCTGATCAAAGCTCCTGATCGACGACTGGCAATTGCTGCCAATGTTGCGACGCGTGCTTTCGGCTGTTTCTTTTGCCGATCGACAAGATAGCGAATGCTGAAGCTGCAATACGGCTAATACGGCTAGTCGGAGGACGGCTAGCGATGGCTGGAGACAGCTGGCCCAGCTTTGGGCACCTGCGCGCCCGGCGGCGGCGCGCTTGTGAGCGCCGAAGTCGTGCTGGCCGTATTTTCTGCCGGCGATTGCGCCAGGTGCGTCCAATCAATCAAATTGACAACACAGGCCAGATTCAACACAACCAGTGACACAGCGATGAACAGCAAGATTGGGTTCATCATGCGCGACACTCGGTCCAAGGCTTCAATTACATGAGCGAAGTGATGCTCCTGAGAAAATTGGTGTCGCACCAGCATTCCCCTTGATCAACCTTGCCACAGCAACGCACCGAGCCATCGAGCTCTAGAAAATGAACTACAATCATAAACGCTCGAGCGCTGTTTCTTAATCATTCATATAGTTCCTTATGCCAACATTTACCTCGGCTTTTCAAGCAGTTCCGGCATGCGTTTGCGGGATGCGTGCTCCCTCGCCCGAGTTCGCTGATGCTCGATCGACTTTATCGATCTGCCTCATTCCGGCTCTTGCACGGCTGGAACCCTCAACACGGCCCGATGCTCGATGCGCCGCCGTGAAAGCGCTTGATCATCGGCTTCTATTCATGGCCGACTGTTTTCGCAAAGCGCCGGGTCAGCCGCTCCGCTATCCACTCGGCCAATCGTCCAGGGCAAATCAAACCCGATGCTGATCCTCAGTCTGCACAGTGGGCCACACGATTCGTCGGCAGCGCTGTTCGAAGATTACCGGCTGCTGGCCGCGGTCGCCGAGGAGCGGCTCAACCGTGTCAAATGTTCCGGCGGGTTTCCGGTCAGGTCGATCGCCGAGGTGCTGCGAATCGCCGGGGTCGAGCGGCATCACATCGATGTGCTGGTGTGCTCGCGGTGCCTGTTCCCACGGCGATATTTGACCCATTGGCGGCCCCACGAAAAAATACGAGAGGAGTTCCGGCACCTGATCGGTCGCGAAAAGATGCGCGACCTGAGCGTTGCCATATCAAAAATTCCTGGCGCCACCGCAGCCGATGTTTTTGATCGCCGCGCCCTCCTCGCCGATCTCGGGTTGCGGTCCGACGTCCGCCTGTTTTTCACAAACCATCACTTCAGCCACGCGCTGCCAGCCTTGTTCTTTACCGATTGGGAAGAGGCACTGCTCTACACCGCCGACGGGCTTGGCGACCATGTCTATTACAGCCATTACCTGATGCGGGACGGCCGGCTCGACAATCTTTACGGCGACGATCGCTGGCTGCGCGAGAACGACGCTGCCGGCAGCCTCGGACTTGCCTATGGCTGCTTTACCGAAGCTCTGGGCTGGAAGATCAACCGCCACGAAGGCAAATTGACCGGGCTCGCCGCCTATGGCGAGCCGACCCTGTTGCCCGATCTGCTGCATCACTACGACATATCCGCGGACGGCCAAATCACGATGGATTTTGCCGACCATTTCGCGATGCGAGAGTGCTTCCACGCTCTTGCTCAAAGTGAACCTCGTGAGAATGCCGCCGCCTCGGTGCAGGCGCTGCTCGAACACTGTATCCGGCAAGCGGTGAGCCGACTGCTGGACAAGCACAAGGTTCGACGACTGGGGCTGGCAGGTGGCGTTTTCGCCAATGTTCGGCTCAACCGGCTCCTCGCCGAAACCCTGGATGTCGAAGAAGTTTTCATCGTCCCGCCAATGGGCGACGAGGGTC
>JAFAOB010000085.1 GCA_019238055.1 Alphaproteobacteria bacterium | reverse complement strand
TCGGCAGCGCCCGTCAGGCGCTGCTGTGGTTCCACGAGCACGGGCTCGACCTGCCCGCCCGGCGCGGCAGCGGCGAGGTCATCTGGCGCCGGCCATGCTACGCGACCATTCACCGGACGGTGACGAACCCGATTTACGGCGGCGCCTATGCCTATGGTAAAACCAGTGCTGTGGCGCAATACAGCGGTCCGGCCGTCGGGACCAAGAGGCACCGCAAACCGCGCGCCGAGTGGCTGGCACTGAAGCGCGACGCGCACGAAGGTTATCTCGATTGGGAGCGCGCAGAGGCGATCCGCCGGATGGTAAGCGACAACATCTCAACAAGTCGGCATCATGGTGCGCCCAAGCACGGCGACGCCCTGCTCGCCGGTCTTGTCCGCTGCCGCCGCTGCGGACGCAAGCTGACGGTCCGCTACAGCGGCACGAAGCACAATATTCCGCGCTACGCCTGCCATCGCGGCGTCCTCGACAACGGCGAGCCTCGCTGCATCGCTTTTGGCGGGTTGCGGGTCGATGACGCGATCGAAGCCGCGATGCTCCAGCTGGTTGGCCCCGCTGCGATCACGGCGGCAATCGCGGCCGAGGCAGAGGCTGCCGTCCGACGCGATCAGGTGCGGGAAGCGTTGCTCCGTGACCTCGAGGCGGCGCGCTATGCCGCTGACCGGGCATTCCGCCAATATGATGCGGCCGATCCCGCAAACCGCCTGGTGGCGGCAGAACTGGAGGCACGCTGGAACCGGACGCTCCTGCGCATCGCCGAGGTCGAGGCGAAGATCGCGGAGCATGACGCCGCAAAAACGTCGGGCCTGGAGAGGTCACCGCCATCGCTTGCGGCCTTGGCCGACGATCTGAGCGCGGTCTGGTCGGCCCCGACCACTGACGCCCGGCTCAAGAAGCGCATCGTCCGCACCGTGATCCACGAGGTGATCGCTGAAATCGATACCGATGCCGGGCAGATCGTGCTCCTCATCCACTGGATGGGCGGCATCCATTCGGAACTGCGTCTGCCGCGCCGACGCCGTGGCCAGCGCAACAGTACCGCGCCCGACATCATTGACGCCGTCCGGCAGCTAGTCCTTATTGCGAATGATGATCTGATCGCCGGCCTGCTGAACCGGAACAAGCTGATGACGGGCTACGGCAACCGCTGGACGCGTGAACGCGTGACCTCGCTGCGTTCGCACCACAAGATCCCGGTGCACCGTGCTGCCGAAAACGGGATCGAGCCTTGGCTCAATCTGACCAAGGCTGCCGCTCACCTGGGCATCAGCGCCAAGACGCTGCGCCTTGCCGCCGAAAGCGCCGAGATTAAGGCGTTGCATCCACTCCCCGACGGTCCCTGGATCTTCAGCACTGCCGCGCTCGACGGACCTGCCGCGCAAGTCCTCGTCGAACGTGCCCGCCGGGTTGCCAAACACCCCGTAAGACCGTCTCTGGTTCAGGCAGATCTATTCTCTTCAACGGCATAGACAGATGGGTGTTACGATGCGCGATTGTATTCGAGCAGCCAGGCGTCGATCATCGACAGGATCTACGCCGAAATCCCGGAAGAGGATAAGCGCAAGATCTGGGCCGGCAACGTCGTCGAGTTCCCCAAGCTCGGAGTCTGACCCGGCGATCCAAAGAGCTCCGCTCACTCTCCGGCAGCGCAGACGTCGATTTCCGGGATGGTGTCGGAGTAGCCGGCGAGGCGCATTTCGTCGCGGGTCAATCTGGTCAGGCCGGCCAGTCGCGAGGTGCAGGTCTCGGTAACGAGATCTTTAGTCGGCATCGTCGCGAAGCGGACGTCCCAGATCCGTGCCGTCTTGTCCTTGGACGCCGTAACGATGCGCGACGCGTCAGCGCTGAAAATGGCGGACCACACTATGTCCTCGTGCCCGCGGAGCGCCGCAATCCCCCTCGCAGTCTCGGCATCCCAGATCCGGACCGTCTTGTCCCAAGAACTCGTGACGATGCGCGATCCACCAGGGCTGAAAGCGGCGGACACGACAAAATTATCATGACCGCGCAGCACGGCAATCCCCGTTGCCGTCGCGGCATCCCAGATCCGCGCGGTCTTGTCCAACGAGGCGGTGACGATGCGCCGCCCGTCGGGGCTGAAGGCGGCAGACCATACAGCGCCTTCGTGACCCTGCAGCACTGCGATCTCCTTCGCCGTCGCAATATCCCAGATCCGCGCTGTCCGGTCCTCTGAGGCGGTCACGATACGCGAGCCGTCGGGGCTAAAGGCGGCTGATTGCACCTTGCTGCCGTGTCCCCGCAACACCGCGATTTCCTTTGCTGTCGCGATGTCCCAGATCCGAGCTGTCTTGTCCGCCGACGCCGTGACGAGGCGCGAGCCGTCGGGGCTGAAAGAGGCAGACCACACTCCCCCCTCGTGACCACGCAGTACCGCGATCTCTTTCGCGGTCGCGGCCTCCCAGATCCGCGCCGTCTTGTCGAGCGACGCGGTGGCGATGCGCGACCCGTCGGGGCTGAAGACGGCGGACACGACATCGCTGTCGTGCCCATGCAGCACCACTAGCTCGCGCGCTGTTTCGGCGTCCCAGATCCGTACCGTCTTGTCCGTTGACGCCGTGACGATACGCGACCGGTCGGGCGTAAAGGCGGCGGACCATAAAACATCCTCGTGCCCCCGCAAAACTGCGATCTCCTTCGCCACCGCCCGCCAGATCCGCGCCGTTTTGTCCGCCGAGGCGGTGATGGTTTGCGAACCATCCGGGCTGAAACCGGCAAAGAGCACCTCGCCCTCGTGCCCGGAGAGCGTCGCGATTTGGCTCCCCGCTGCAGCGTCCCAAATCCGCGCCGTCTCGTCCATCGACGCGGTGACGATGCGCGATCCATCGGGGCTATAAGCGGCCGACCACACTGCGCCCTCGTGACCGTGCAGCACTACGATCTCTTTAGCGGTCGCGGCGTCCCAGATCCGCGCCGTGTTGTCCCATGAAGCGGTGAGGATGCGTGAGCCGTCCGGGCTGAACACGGCAGAATAGACTGGGCCCTTATGCCCGTGCAGCACCGCGATCTCTGCTGCCGTCGAAGCATCCCAGATCCGAGCCGTTTCGTCACCCGACGCAGTGACGATATGCGACCCGTCCGAGCCGAACACGGCCGAATACACGGTGCCTTGATGTCCTTGCAGGACTGCAATCTGCTTTCCAGTAGTGGCATCCCAGATCCGCGCGGTCTTGTCGGCTGACCCCGTGACGATGCGCGACCCGTCGGGGCTGAAGACGCCAGACTGCACGCCGCCGCCATGCCCATGCAAAACCGCGATCTCCATGGCGGTTGCGACATCCCAAATCCGCGCCGTTTTGTCGGCGGACGCGGTGACGATCCGAGTCCCGTCCGGGCTGAAGACGGCAGAGCGCAGGCCTTCCTCGTGCCCGCGCAAGACCCCTATCTCTGTTGCGGTTGCAGCGTCCCAGACCCGCGCCGTCCTGTCCCAGGATGCCGTGACGATCCGCGATCCGTCGGGGCTGAACGCCGCCGAGTGCACAGAGCGACTGTGGCCGCTCAAAACAAACCGCCAACGCGCCTCCGAGACGGCAGCGCTCAGTGCCGCGTCCGACGGGAAGGCTTGCGTCGTGCGCGGCTCCAAGCCTAGGGCGAGCCGCAGGCCGTGCACGGCAAGCCTCAGCGCGCCATCAGGATTGCCCCGCGACTGAACGGCCGCAGCCAGCTCGGTGACAAACTTGGCGTGTGCCTCATCGAGGGCGTGTTGCCGCTCGTCGAGACGAACTTCCTGCCAAACTCCGTATCCGAGACCAACGGCTACGATAAAGGACACGATCCCTAGCCCCCACCGGGCTCGCCGTTGCAGTCGCGCAGTCCGCGCCTGCGCCACCGTGATTTCGGTCAGCCTCGCCTGTTCGCGGGCGAGCGCTTCCTCCCGCGCCTGCCGCTCCGCCTCCTCGTGCCCGCCGCAGGCGGCGAGATAGGCCATACCCTGCTCGCCGAGGCGCTTGCGGAAGTCGTCACGGACAACGAGCCGCTCCGCACTTCCCAAACGATCGCCGCGATGATCGAGCCAGGCGTCTTGCCGGCCGTTATTTGCCCATTCCGCCGCTGCATGCTCGATTCCTTCGACGAGCTTCAGATCGGCCGCGTCGGCGCTGAGCCAGCTCGTCAGTACCGGCCATTGCCGCAAGAGGCTCTCATGCGCCACCTCGATGATATCGACACCGGCCCGCCGGTCGGCGACGAGCAGCCGTGCGCCACGGAACCGCTCGATAATGGCCCTGGAGCCTTCCGGCATCTCGTCGAGCCGCGCGCTGCGGCGCATTGGTGCACCAGTATCCGGATCGATCCGCGCGAGCCAGGGAATAAAGGCGGCCCGAAGCGCCGCCAGCTGCGCGTCCCGTTCGGCCGGGATCGCCGGCGAGCGGCCAGGTTCGGCCAGCGCGACGGCGACCGCTCCCAAGATCGCGCCCTGCACGCCGCCCAACTTCTCGTAATCCGCGACGGTCAGCCGGCCGCCATCGCTATAATCAGCGAACAGTCGCTCGAGCGTGAAGCCGAGCAGCGGCAGCGCATCGGCGCCCTGCGCCTCGGCTATCAGTCTCTCGGTCAATGCCGGGTCGATCGCGAGCCGACCACCGGCCTCGACTACACGCCGCGCCGGGCATTCGATGACACTCTTGAACTCCGCCTGCGGGATCGGCGGCAGATCGAACAGCTCGCGCTTTACCGTGGCGAGACGTGAGTCGGCCTGCAGCAGTTCGTAGCGATCGGAGCGGATCGTGGCGACGACCAGGATCCGCCGTGCCGACCCCTCCTCGGCGGGCGTGAGCACCCGGGACAAAAGGTCGAGAAGGACCCCGGCTTCGGCGGCTCCGTCCGAATTGAATAACTCCTCCGCCTGGTCGAGCGGTAGAATGATCGCGGGATTGGCCCGCGCACCCTCGCTGGCGACCAGCCGGCTTTTCGCCCGCGCCGAGAGCTCGTCGAGAAGGGTTTCAAAGCCCGCCGCGCCCTCGACAAGGGTCTCCTTGATGCGGCCGGCGGAGCGCGGCGCCCCCAGCCCCTGAAACGCAGTGGCGAGCCCCACGGCCAGGCCGGTGCTGCCGCTGATCGCGGCCGTCTGGGGACGGATCACTGGAAGCGGCAGAAAATTCGCGTCGTCGCGCGCAAGGCGCGGCCACAGCCCGGCGCGCAGGAATGAGGATTTTCCGGACCCAGAAGCGCTGAGCACGACGAGGAGCTTTTCGACGCCACGTTCAGCCAGACCGCGGATGCAGTCGAGACCGCGAATGATCGCTGCATCCCGGCCGAAAAAGATCGCTGCATCCTGGGGCTCGAGCGCCTTCAACCCGCGGTAAGGCGTGCGTTTGGGCTCGTCCCGCGGCGGCCAAGGAAAACTGCTCGCGTCCAGCCCGGCGCGCTGGAGGCCGCGGCGCAGCTGCTCCAGTCCTGCTTTGCAAAAGGCAACGCGTGCCGGTTTTCCGCGGACTGCGACGTCAAAGGTCCTGCAGGGATCCTCGCCAATTAGTTCGCACAATTGCCACTCAGCCGTCATTTCGACCGGCATTTGCTCCGATGGTACGAGTTCGACAATCAGTCCAAAAATGCGCTTGTCGAGGCTTTTGGCGAGCAAGAACTCGGCCTGGCACCATCTCGATGCCAGCCAGGCCGGCGAGATCAGGAACAGCACTGCCTCGCAACTGTCGGCGGCGGATTTGAGCGCCTCTTGCCACCGCTCGCCGGGCGCGAGGCCGCGCTCGGGATCGATGTCGAGGAAGACGTCGCAAAAACCCTGTTCCGTCAACCAGTCGCGCAAGGCGACTGCCGCTGCGTTATTCGTTGACTGGTGGCTGATGAACAATCGTGCCACGGTGGAGGAGTTCCGTCGCTGTCCTCCGTAAAGGATAGGCAAGAAGCCCCGGGTATGACAACGAATGCCGGTTCTAGGATAGGCATTGTCACGGTACGGGCTGGGTTCAGAGAGTTGGCGAGTCCCATCGAGCAAGCTGCGGCACGATGATCAGCATGCGAAAAAACCAAATCCGCCGCTAATCACGGCGGACTGCTGTCCGTGCCGGGACGGCGCTGGCGACCGCGTCATCCCTTTGGTGTGGCG
>JAFAOB010000083.1 GCA_019238055.1 Alphaproteobacteria bacterium | reverse complement strand
AGGCGGCCGTGAGTGCCTGGTAATAGCTGGTGAAGACATTCAGCCAGGCTCCTTCGCTGCCAAGGTTTAGGTTCGGCTCGTTGCCAATTTGAAACGCGACCCGATTTCGGCCGAGAGCATTTAGCAGGTAGCCGGCGTGTTGGACTGCCAGGCTTGGATCGTTGACGGCGTCAGCGAGCCCGTACAAGAGGGTCCAGCCGGATCCCAGCGCATTCAGAAACGCCGCTGCATCATTGGCAACATCCTGAGTTAATGGATCAGCAGGAACATCTTCCTCTGTCCCGCCGCCTATTCGCATCACCCCGTTTGGCCCTAGGAGCCCTAAGAGCCCAATCAGTGACGTGTTGTTCGCCGAGTAAATGCCGCCGACAAAATCTTCGATCTCGCTCGAAAACCCAATGAAATTTTCCGGAATGACGAGACCTGGGCTGGTGAGTTGTGCCCTGACCCGCACTGTTTGCGCTTCTGCAGGCGAAAAAACTGTAACCGCCCACACCGCAACCGACGCGCTGACTACTTTTATGAGCCCGAGCGATTTGCTGCGCCGGTCCATTTGTGAGGTTCCTGCTGTGGTAAGTGGCGATTGGCCTCTTGCCTATTAAGCGCACATTTCTGCGTGCATGGATAAGGTCTTGCGGCTTTTCGGTAAGGTCATGCGACAGAATGCCCCAGGAAGGGTGGAGGGTGCTTGCGTCCGGACGGCTGCGAACGCAGCCTTGTCGGATGCTCACCTCAGGGCAAATTCGAGCCGCGCGGGGGTTGCTCGACTGGTCGGCGGTGAAATTGGCGCGGTGTGCCGGTGTGTCACCGCGCACCATCAATTCGGCTGAGCGGGCCGATGGCGTTCCGCGGATGCATATTGAGACGCTAGAAAAAATAAAGGCTGCGCTTGAGGCAGCCGGGATCGAGCTCATTCCGACGAGACAGAGCAGCGTGGATGGCGGGCCAGGCGTGCGATTGCGTCAGGCGTGAGGGTTTCGATGGAATTTTAAGAGAACTTCCCCCTCAGCCAAATGCGCGGCGCCTTTGCACCGTCTCGATCGGCCACCTCAAAGTGTTCAGCTACGTGAGCGGTTTAAATTCGGGGGCTCGGCTCGACATTCGCCAGCGCGAGCAGGGGGCTCGATTCGGCGCTCGCCCGCAACCCCTTACCCCGGTCTAGGGTTTGCGGCAGTGCAGCTGTTCGGCCTTCCAATGCCTGCTTAAAGTCGGGGCTGGCCAGTGTGTAGGCTTCGTCATGCAGTTTGAGTGGCTCGTCCGACGCCCGTTCCGTTGACGTACGATTTTGGATAAATCGTGCGCTGACCCTTGTCCAGGTTGGGCCACCAGCATCGTCGAAAACAGCGACGCCAAATCACGTGCTTCCGGTGATACCCGGCGATTGAAATGAACTCGTCGAATGTCACAGTGAGGCAACGCGAGGTCGTCTCCAGTGTCGTCGGATAGATCAACAAACATCGTGTTGCGACGATCAGTTGAATGCGCCTTGACTGCCGCGATCGGAATGATGGATGAGGCCCGCTCCCGGGCGCCGCAGTTGGATTGCGATGATGAGCGCGGCGATGGTGAGTTCCTGCGAGCACCGGGTGAGCCCGCCGCGACGCCGAGCAGGGTAGCTCTCAACAGGAACCAAAATTTCGGAGACTCTGCGCTGGAGCGGACTGGATTCGAAATCCAGTTCCGCCCGGATCGCGAAGACGAAACGGTCCCCCACGGAATTGACTCGATCTGCACGCGTAGTTACCGAACCATATCGACGCGCGTGTGTCGGCGAGTGTGCCGACTTGGCCGAGCGAGTGGTTGCCGCGGTCGAGCCGATGCGCGTATTCTTTGTGGGATAAGCTATAGACCGACCCGCGTTTCGGTTGGTAAACGGCGGAGCAACCCAAGCAACTTGATTTTTCGATAAGAAGAAACATCGCTTTTGCCGCATCACTGCTCCGCTGCTCAATCTCGGGAGGACGCTATGCTGGACGTTCTCGAGCAACAACAAAGGCTGACGAAAAACCAGTGGAAGATCATTTCCGCTGCAGTGCTCGGTGACATGCTCGACTTCTTCGACTATGGCCTGATTGCATTTGCTCTCGCTTTCATAGTCGGGCAATGGAAACTGACCTATGGCCAGTCGGCGATGATTCTGCTGTCCGCCGGAATCGGCGCTGTACCGGGCGCGCTGATCTGGGGCTGGTTGGCCGAACGGATTGGCCGACGCACGGTATTCATCGGCACGGCGCTTAATTTCTCGACCTTCACCGGACTCATGGCGCTCACCCCAGATGCCGGCGGCTGGATCTTCCTCGCGGTAATGCGGCTTTTCGTGGGTGCCGGCGTATCGGGCCTCTTCGCCGTCGATCTACCGCTGGTGCAGGAGTTCGTGCCGACCAGGAAACGCGGTTGGGTCGGGGGCGTGGTGACCTGCTGCCTGCCGTTGGGCAGCGTGCTCGCTGCAATATTGGGAGCGTATGTAGAGCCGTATGTCGGCTGGCGCGGGCTCTTTGCGATCGGGCTTTTGCCGGCCTTTCTGACCCTTCTGATTCGCGCTTGGGTGCCAGAGTCTCCAAGATGGCTGATGCGCATGGGCAGAACGGAAGAGGCGCGCAAATCGCTCGCTTGGGCATTGCAGGTCGACCCGGCCGAGATCGAGTTACCCGCTGTGATCGGCGAGGTGAAGAGGACCCCCTATCGTGAGCTGTTCAAATTTCCCCGCAGCATGGCGGTTACCGTCCTCAGCAGCCTCGGCACCCAAGCAGCGGGCAACGGCATCGGTTTGTGGGCACCGACCTTGTTGGTCCTGCTACTGAAAGTCCCGCCTGGGCGAGCGTCCTTTCTGATGATTTGGGTGGCTATGCTCGGGTTTGTCGGGCGCTTTGCGTGGGCCTACCTGTCGGATGCGATCGGACGCCGCCCGTCTGGCATCTTGTTGAGCTTCGGCGGCGCAGTGAGCCTAGTGATCGCCGGGCTATTTCATGACGTCTTCCTCGGCGGCGTATCGGTCTTCTTGTTGATGCTGATGGCTCAACGGTTTTTCGGCGACGGTGGTTATGCGCTGGTCGGACCGTATTCCGCAGAGGTCTGGCCAGCGGCGTTACGGGGGAGCGGCATGGGGTTTGGATACGGCCTCGGTAATCTCGGCAAGATCGTCGGTCCGCTAGGTTTGGCATTGATTGTCGGCTCATCTGATATCGTAAAGCCGCAAGCGAGCCTCCCCGCCCTCGAACCGGCGATGTATTATCTTGCTGCCTGGTCGGTCATCTCCGGACTCGCCTTCATGCTATGGGGCATTGAGGTGAAGGGCCGCTCAATCGAAGAAATAGATGAACAATTCGCCCGCCAGACGCCGACCGGGGTGCAAGCTGGGCATGCTGCCGGGACTTAGTATTCACGGTACTCAGCCGATCTCGTAGACCGGCTTGTCGCCATCGCTTTGGCGCTTTTTTGTGGACGCCCCCGCCGTGGTCGAGTTACCCGTCAGGCGGCCCATAGAGCTCGTCAGCGTTGGCCTCGACGGGATGCGCGCTGAATTGTTCGACATAAACAGTGACCAGCGCTGTCAACCGCTGCGGCGCAGCACGTCGGAGAGCGACTGCGAACTATCGTGTTCTTCAGGATGGCTAGCCTGTGTCTTGCTCTCGCTTTGTCAGCGGTGACCAGGGGGGTTCTCGATGATGGCGTTGGGTCCGGCCAAATGAGCGATGCATGCCTGTTTGTGATCCTGGTCGCGCGCGCATGGCGGCCTCCCCATACGTATTCGCAAGCGCGCCGGTCCAACGACCCGATCCCGCCGGTCGGACTTGCCGATGCCCGACTCGTGTGGATTGCCGTCCATCTTGCAACCGCACTTCCTGGATGAACCGGCCTTATGGGTTCACTTCTCTCCACGGCTCTCGTTTCGCTAGGCAGCATTCTAACAGTATGCTGCTAGGGTCATCGTGATCGCTGGTGGTGAAAACGGAGTGCCCGGTGAACAAGCAAAGCATGCGGGACTTCTTGACGATGGTGGAGCGTGACTTCCCAGATGAGATCGTCCGTGTCCGCGAACCGGTCAGACGCGAACTCGACATCACCTCGACCGTCTTTGAACTCGAGCGTGCCGGCCGCAGCCCCATTGTCTTCTTTGAACGCGTCGAGGGCTTTGAGATGCCGGTCGTCACCAATCTCGCTGGCAACCGACGGTTAATTGCCGCCGCAATGGAAGTGGAGCCGAGCGCGCTTGCCA
>JAFAOB010000070.1 GCA_019238055.1 Alphaproteobacteria bacterium | reverse complement strand
TTCAGTCGATGCCGAAGCCGGGCATGAGCGGCGAATACGTGATTTATTTCGACACCTTCCAATCAAGCTCGATGTCAAAAACGAAGCGCGTGTGCATCTTTGGTATCAAGAACGCTTCGGCTATGGGATCACACCCTACCGCTCCAGCACCGACGCTATTGCCACGTTTCCAACGACCGCAACCGCGATTGGGGTGCGCCGGACACACGGCGAATTCGAGTACTGCGCACCCTTTGGCCTCGACGATCTGTTCAGCCTCGTCGTCCGGCCAAATAAAAAGCAGATAACACGCGCAGTTTATGAGGCTAAAATCGAGCGCTGGCGCTCTCTTTGGCCTCGGCTGACGATTGTCCCATGGGAAGGAATGGCCGCCTCTGCATCATCTGCCGTTCGCGCCTAGCCGCGGACCGGGGAAGTGCCAGCACAGGCAGGGCGGGAACGCAACATCAACAGCGAGCCGAAGGCAGAGAGACAAAGCGCCGCAGACAAGCCGATCGCTGCTATCCCCACCCGGTCGAGCAGCACGCCAAACAGGAACGGTGCCGCCGACTGCAGGACCCTGGCGGGCACGGACAGTGTCCCGCTGCGCAGCCCATACCCTCGCGGTCCGAACAGGGCCAGAGGCAAGGTGCCTTTGGCGATCGTGATCATACCATTGCCGGCGCCGTGCAGCAGGGCGAACGCCACGATCCCGGGAGCACCGAATAGGATCAGCGATGCGGCGCCAATCGGATGCAGCACCGATGCGATTCGCGCCGAGGAGAGCGGATGAAAGGCGCGTAACAACCCGAATTCGATGATCCGGGCAGCAACCTGGGCGGGGCCGACCAATGCGGCAGCGGCGACCGCGGCGGTCGCCGACGCACCTGCCGCGCGTAACAGTTCCGGCAGATGCGCCGCCATCGCTCCCTGCACGAACCACGTGGCGGCAAAAAAGAAGTCTAGGATCGGCATCGCCGCCCGCGGAGGCTCTGGTTCTGGCGAATCCATTACGGCCTGCGGCAGTGCGGCTGAAGTACCGTAGTGGGGGATCATCAGCCAGTTCAGCGGGGCTGCGAGCAGGAGATTTATCCCGCCCCAGGCGAGGCAGGCGGCGCGCCAGCCCCATGCGTGCAGAAACATGGCGCTGAGTGGCCAACCAATTGTGCTGGCAAAGCCCGCGATCAATGTAATTCCGGTGATCGCGGCGCGAGCCTCGCGGCCATAGAGCCAGGTCAAGGTCGCAAAGGCCGGATCGTAAAGACCCATGGCGATGCCGATACCCAACGCCGTCCAGGCGATAGCCAAGCCGATGATGCCGTGCGCCGTGGCGAGGATTATCAAACCGGCGGCGATCATCAAGTTCGAAGCGGCCAGAACACCGCGACCGCCATGCCGATCGATCATCCGTCCAACCGACGGGCCTATAATCGCGGACAACAGCAATGCTGCCGAAAACAGACCAAAGAAGACGCTGCTCGGCAGATGTAGCGCGGCGGCAATCGGCGCGCCGAGAATTGCCGGCATATAGTAGCTCGACGCCCAGGCGATGGTTTGGGTGACGCCGAGTGCCGCGACTACGATGGCCCGGGTGGTCATTACCCGCGGCTCGTCATGGCGGTGTAGTGTCGCCGGCGCCGAGCGATCGTTGCATCAGCACGCTATCAACCCAGCGGTCGAATTTGTAACCCGCCGACCGGATCGTCCCGACCATCGCAAAGCCGAGCCGGTGGTGCAGCGCGATCGAGGCGCTATTGGCGCTGTCACCGATCACGGCGACGATTTGCCGAAGCCCTGTTGCTTCGCATTCCACGAGCAGCGCCGAAAGCAGCTGGCGCCCGATGCCCCGGCCGATCCATGCCGGGTGCAGGTAGACCGAGTTTTCAGCGGTATAGCGGTAAGCAGGCCGCAGCCGGTAGGGGGACGCATAGGCGTAACCCACGATACCCCCGGTGTGTTCGGCAACAAGATACGGAAAACCGCGGCCGACGATATCGCGGCGCCGCTGCCGCATGTCGTTTTCGCTCGGCGGCTCAATCTCAAACGACGCTAGGCCGTGGAGGACATGATGTGCATAGATCGCGGTGATCGCGGCAATATCGCCCTTCTCACAGATACGAATGGCGATGTTGCCGACTGACGGCTGTGGGCTCATCGCAGCCTCTCGTTCCGATCCGACAATCTTCTGCTTAAGAGGGCGTCTCGATCTCCAGTTGACGGGTTGACCGCAAAGCGTTGAGCACACGGGTGAGCTGCCACGCCAGCGGCAACGTCACCAGAACGACCGCAGCGACGAGCAGCATCGCTGGGATCAACCCGATGGCATCGCTGAACACTCCATATAAAGCAGGCGACAAAGCCCCAGCACCGATGGTGCCGGTGTAAAAGACGCCAAAGGCCCTCTCGCGCTGGCGGACGGTAACGAGATCAGGAACGGTGCCGTAGAGCACAGAGGAAGTGCCGTTGAGCGCAACGCCAATGATCGGCAGCAAGGCCAGCGACGTAACCAGCGGCAGCGGCAGCAGTGCGACGATGCCGGCGGCTGTAGCCCCCTCGGTCAGGAGCACGGTTGGCAGTATCCCGAGGCGCGCGCCCAGGAAGCCGCAGACCAATTTGCCGGCGCCGCCGCCGGCGAAGACCAAGGTCAATGCTGCGCCGATTTCAGGAACACCGGCCCCCTTTGCCCACAGCAGAAACGGCAGGAACGTCAGAAAACCCATACGCGTCGCACTGTCGATGACGCCGATCGTCAGCAGAAGTGGAAAGCCGTTGCGCAGCAGGCTGGCGGGTTCGTGGATATTGACCCTATCGGACCGGGTAGGTGCGTGCGGCGCGGCGGCCGACGACACCAGCCGCATCAACAGCAAGATAGCACCAGCCCCGAGCAAACCGACTATGCCGACAACCGACGCCGCCGAGCGCCAGGACATCAGCGCGATCATGCCGGCGGTGATCGACGGCAGCGCCATCTTGCCGAGGTCACCGGCGAAGTTGTACGTGCCGAGGGCGCCGCGTGAACGAGGCCCCTGATAAGCTTCGGCGACGAGGCTCGAGGCGATCGGATGCTGGGTGCTCGATCCGATGCCGCCGAGGACGAGCGCCACCGCCAGCATGGCGATACTCGAGCTCATGCCAAGGAGCAGATAGGCGATGGCGGCGATCGCGGTGCCAATCGCGAGCAGCCTCGCTCCCCCTATTCGCGGTGCGAGCTCGGCCGTAGGAACTTGCAACCCGGCCATCACACCGGCGTAAAGCGCGCGCAAGACGCCGATCGCGGCATAGCTCAAGGCGAACTGCGCCTGCCATAGTGGCAGCAGCACATAGAGCGTGTCAGTAAACCCATCATGCAGGGCGTGAGCGCCGCAGGCGACCCAGAGCACACGCGCTTTCTTTTGAACAGCGGTTGAAGTTGAAAGAGCGGCGATCGTCATCGTGCAATCTCGGCGAGGCGATTGGAGGTGAGCGCCACACGACGCCTCCGAATGATTGGCAACATGACGGTTTGATGACAAACGACTTGTTCTGACAACGGATGTGAGAAAAACTCACAAGATGAGGCGCCCTCGTCTGCCGCCGTTGAATGCAATCAAGGCCTTCGAGGCCGCGGCCCAGCTCGGCAGCTTCACCCGCGCCGCGGAAGAGCTCAGCGTCACCCATGGAGCCGTCAGCCGGCAGATACGCCTGCTCGAAGATTGGCTTGGCGCTCGGTTGTTTTTGCGTACTAGCCGGAATGCGGTGGCGACGCAGGCGGGGGTGGACCTACTCGCCGAGGTCGGCCCAGTACTTGATCGGTTGGCAACCGTGTCTCAGCGCTTGCAAAACCGGACACCTGTGACCGGGATATTGCGGATATCGGCTTTGCCGACTTTCGCGATGCGCTGGCTTATTCCCCGCCTCCAGGAATTCCAGCGTGCTCATCCCGACTTGGAATTGAGAATTGTTACCGCCAGCACCCCAGCCGAACAATTCCGCATGGACGTCGATGCGGTGATCTCGGGCCCATCACGGCAACCCGGATGGGTCGGCAAGCGGTTTCTGGGCGAAGCCTATTTGCCGCTTTTGAGCCCGAACCTGATGAGGGCGTGCCCATTACGAGCATCCGCCGATCTCGCGCGGCACACGCTGCTCCATGCAGCAACACGGCGCGAAATGTGGCTGCGTTGGCTGGCGGCTGCGAACTTCCCCGAGCTGAAGCCAGGCCGCGAGCAGGTCTTTGAACATTTCTATTTCGCGATCCAGGCGGCACTGGAAGGGCTGGGAGTGATCATGGGCCCCGTGGCACTGGTCAGCGATGAGCTGCGATCAGGGCGCCTCGTGGCGCCAATTCGGGATCCGGTGCTCAAGACACGAGGGTATTTCTTTTATGCGCCCGAGCCGATGAGCAATGCTCCAACGGTTATCGCTATCCGCAAATGGCTAATGAACACCGGCAGTTTTGCTGAAAGGGAATTTCCAGCCTACTTCACCGGACGCCGATACTGATCCTTGTTCAGTCGCCACTCGAGAGCAACAGTTTTGAGGGATTTAGAGGCTGACGCGAGTACCCTCGATGAGCCGTTTGTCGGGGGAATTTAGGTCATAACTTAACCCCAACTATGGATACGCCTTGAGGCGTTGGCTTGTGAGCGAGATGGAAGGCTTGCCCGGCCTGAAAGCGTAAGCGACGAGGCAGGACAGGACATGGACCATGGCGTTGATCGCCGACCTGTGGCGTGAATGCTCAAGCCCC
>JAFAOB010000485.1 GCA_019238055.1 Alphaproteobacteria bacterium | reverse complement strand
ACGATCAACATTGGTCTGCGTCGGCAATTGATGCAGCTGCAGCACTTCACAGACGGCAATGTCCCCCCTGGTTTATTGAACGCGCCGGACGGCTGGAACGCGGAACAAATCCGCCAATTTCAAGAATGGTTTGACTCGATCCTTGCTGGAAATAAAGGAAATCGGACTCGGCTGATCTGGGCGCCAACTGGTGCAAAATACCAGGCTTTCAAGGAGGCGCCCTACAAAGACGAATTTGACGAGTGGTTGGCGCGGATTGTTTGCTATGCTTTTTCACTGCCGCCAACTGCATTCACCCCTCAAGTAAATCGTGCAACAGCTCAATCTGCACAAGAAACCGCGCTTGAGGAGGGGCTTGCACCGTTAACTGGGTGGGTCAAGCGACTCATCGACAGTGTCATCCAGGATCGAATGGGCCACTCGGACCTTGAGTTCGTCTGGTCAGACCTACCGCTTTTAAATGCAAAAGACCTGACCGCGATACTTGATATTTATGTCAGGGATGGGGTTTATTCGGTGAATGAGGCTCGCGACCGGCTCGGACTTCCTCCTATTGAAAGCCGTGATCAAGTATTGTCTCAGGCTTCGCGAGGCACCGTCGACTGACGGCGTCGCCTTTCGGGTTTGATAGGATCTGCTCAGGTATAGGCTCCTACCAAGGCTAGTGGCGAAACCAACAATCCTCTTTTCGCGCGCTTGGAGCCAGTGAACAAGCAATATCTTCAAGGATTTTGGCTCACAAAAGGGATTAAGGAGTAACAGTGGATGAGTGTTACCCCGAACGATATTGTCGCCTACAGCTCGCAGTACATGCCGGAAACAGACGCCGTTCAGATAGGCGGTGCTGTCGATTTCACGAAGCGTGTCGCGTTCTATGATATATCGCCTTCGGGGACGATCGATTGGGTGTCGTCCTCGACTTCCGACACCGCGGTCAAAGCCCAGGTGACCGGGCGCGATCCGACCGGGGTCATCCAAACCCCCGCACCCGTTACCTTGACCGGTCAAACCGTGGTGACGGGATCGCAGACTTTCGAACGGATTGGGGCGGCAGTCATCACCGGCGGCTCGATCGCCGGATTAGCAAACCCAAGCGGCACCGCTGCGGCCGGCGACGTAGCTTGCATGGCACACGCTTGTGTCATTCCGTCGAGTTCTACCACCACCGACACCATTTATCACACCGCGCAGACCGGATCGGCCAACACCTCTGGCACACACCGCCGCTGTTCAAGCTGCAATCCGGCGACGGTTCCAGTGTCTCCACCGGCATGCTGATCTGGACCTGCGCCGGCACCGGTGCAAATCAGCTGCGCATGATCGTTGCGACCTCCGGCTATGGTACCGATGTTGTCGCGATCAATCGAGATTGGGGCACGCTGCCTGATAACACGACCGCCTACAAGATCGTCCAAGGCATACTGTTTGATGTTAGCCCGAATGCCGTCACTGCGGTGACGCGGTGTTTCTGGACTGCGGCCGCCGACGTTCCCACCGGTGCGACGCGTTACTTCTTTGAGAAGGTTTTTGTCGTCAACAACAATGCAACGACGGCATTGACTGGCGCCCAAATCGAAATTGCGAGCGAATCCCCGAACCTGCCCTCTGGCGCGCTACTCGATCTTGGCCTCTGCACATCATTGAATGATACAAACACCTGCAATCCGCGGCAGCAGTCGGCTGGCTTTGTTCCGACGGGGGTTAGCGCGTTCACGACACAGCCGGCCTTCGTCAATGTCCCGTCGCCTGGCAATCTGCCATCTGGTACTGCACCGAATAATGCCGGGGCGCAAGGTTGCTGGTTGCGGCTCACCTTGCCCGCCGGCACCGCTGCTTACAAGGGCTCGGCCAATCTCCGGACTCAGGGTACCACGACATGACAAACCCGCAGCGAAGTGTTGCAGATCCCCGTTCACCTCGATTCGCTCACACAGGTGCTCTGATGAAACATTTTCTGGCGACCATTGCGTTGTTTTTGGCGCCGGTAACCGCCTCGGCCGCCAATACGACCGTTTCTATCGTTTTCAACAGTCCGGCTTCGACCGGGATCAGCTGTACCGCGGGCGGCCCGTTCACCGTCCCGGTCGCGGCTGGAACCCAAATCGCGACCTGTGCAGTCAACCCTTCGAATTGGTCCGGCGCGCTGACACTGAGTGGCTCGCAAGCCTCGAATTTCGCGCTAAGCGGTACCAACATTGTGGTCGGCACCAATCCGATCACAACAGCGGGTACGGTCACCCTCACGCTCACAGCGACACCATAAAATGCGCCTCTTCGTCTTTCTTGGGACATTGTTATGGGCCGGGGCCGCATTCGCGGCTTCCACCCAAGTCTCCATTCCCTTTGTCAGCTCGGCATCGCCCCAGGTCGCGATGACCAAGAGCTTTTATAATTCGGGCAGTTCCGCTACCCCTTCCGGGGTTGATGGTACCTTCCCAGTCCACACCTTTGCCGCCTCGGCGCCAGGCGTGGTGCCGGTGGGCTCGATCGTGGTGCCGACCATCGGCGGTACCCCGGTGCGCTATCAGGCTGATCGCTGCGCCAGACCCTGGAAAAGCAAAACCGGGTCGCTGAGCCAGGCCGGTTGTCAGTATTCGATGTTCTTGCCGCCGATCGCGGCTGGCGCCACCGAACAGGTGGTTTGGACCGTGCAGCCCGGATCCTACCCGGCAAACGATACCTGTAGCGTCGGCGGAGTTGTCCAATCATCTCTGGTGGCCTGCGTCATCCAGAATTCAAACCTCAACGTCGAGCTGACCCAGGTCAATCAGACTTATTATTTCACCGGCTCCTATGCCAACGCCGCGTATGCGCGCTGGGGGTTTTACATCGATCCGACGAGCGGTGCGGTCACGAACGGCGTGATTGCCGGTCAAGGGGCACTCGGGCAGACCCCTTGCGGCAGTGGAACCTGTGCCGTCACGATTCAGGGCCCGGGATGTACCGGCGCGCCGGCGGCGAATGTGACCTTTCCGGCGACCGTCACGATCACCTCGCCGGGATCGGGTTGCAAGATGCAGGGCTCGGGCAACGCGGCAGCGTCGATCAACAAAGCCCTCGCGAATGGCGCCTACAATAATACCAACCGTTGCGGCATCGTACGGCAATACCTCGCCGGGCCGGTCGCCGACGGCTGGGAGGTGGTCTGCGCCTTCACCGACAATAACGGCACGGCCAGGCAATGGGGCTTTCCGTTCCCGGTCATGCGCGCCTGGGTCGAGGATTACAAAAACGCCGACGGGTCGGTCTATGCGATCCGCGCCGCCGCCGGCGTCGTACAGGACGAATACCAGTCCGGCGGCACCTGGAACTCCTACACCTATGATGTGCAGTGGTACAACGGATCGAGCCCCTCGAGCACCACCTGCATCCGCTGCGTCGGCATCTCTGGGTCACCATCGGCGACCAATCCGCTGAACTATCTGCCCTTGACCCGCATCGTCCAGATGAATGGCGGCGGCGCCTTCACCTTTGGCAGCGATGCGCACATGGATTGGATCCCGGTCAACGCCGGGAGTGTGACTTCGATGGCACTCAACGCCGTCGTGCCGACAATGAACACGGCAGACAAGGCCTATTTCAAAGCGGCCCAAGTCATCGAGCCGATCGATGATCTTGTCGTCTTGCAGCCAAGCTCGCTGGTATTGACGCACACCGGTGATCAGAGCATTGTCGATGATGAAGGTTCATTCAATTCGAACACGCTGGGTCAGCAGGATTGTGTGAACGGCTGGGGCACCGGCGGCGACCACTGCTGGTTAGCGCCGGTGCCGTCGAGCGAGGTCAACCATTATATCGCGGCGACAGCCGCGAGCGACCACGGATTTTCGTGGCTGCAGAACATCCGGATCGCGAGCGCGACGCAATTTTCCTGTCAAGCCGGTCTCTACGAGCAGGCCACCCGCAACCCGGTCAACTACCTGCCGAGCAACGTGTTCACGCCGCCGCCGACAATGACCGATCCGGTGCGCTCCGGCTACGGCTTTCCGGCCTTTGGCGGGCTTGTGTGTTTCGGCTTCTCCTCCGATTGGGGTCAAACCGGGCATTCGCCCTATCAATGGGACCATTACTCGGTCTATGGCCGCTACACTTATCTGACCGAGGGCGAGGAATGGCAATTACAGGAAATCGACGCCGCTGCGCAAAACATGCTCGGCATCTTTCGCGATACCGCGAGCTACGGCGGCCACAATTTCTATGGGATGTCCAACCAGGGCTATATAGCGACCCGTTTGTCGGCCTGGACCTTGAACCCGTTACAGGAAGCG
>JAFAOB010000435.1 GCA_019238055.1 Alphaproteobacteria bacterium | reverse complement strand
GTGTGAAAACTCGCTGTCACTCCGACACAAAGCAAGAATGTGTCGTTAATAAAATATAATACACAACAATGATGCGCTTTATTCTTTATCGCTGTTCTAATATTGCGTCATCTGGTGCTGCATCCGAGTTTTCACACAGTCTGCAAGGGTATTGAACCGGAAGCGGCGGCTGCAGAGGAGGCGAGACAGCGGGGTCTTGATGTCGAAACCGGCTTTTTCCCAAATGACCTTCGTGACCCCGGTGCCTATGACATCATAGTTTTTAATGATGTATTCGAGCACCTGCCTTTACCATCCTCAATCATAAAAGAGGCGGCAAGATTACTGAATAGCCGCGGTATATTGGTTATAAATCTGCCATCAAGTGCCGGAATTTTATTCAAAACGGCAAGCATACTCGATGCGCTGGGTTGGAGCAGCTGGCATGAGCGACTATGGCAGAAAAACTTTCTCTCACCTCATCTCAGCTATTTCAACCCGGAGAATCTCAAGCGGCTGGTCGAGCAGTATCCAAATCTGACCCGGGTCAATACGTTTTCCTTACCCAGCGTCGCTCGAGACGGACTCGCCGCGCGCATCAGCACCTCGCATCGATCGGGAGCCGGCCTTATTGCACTTGCCGGGCTCTGGGCATTCTCTTTCTTTCTCCCGATGCTTCCATCGGACATCCATGTATCAGTA
Organism: Alphaproteobacteria bacterium; assembly: GCA_019238055.1. Classification (GTDB taxonomy): domain Bacteria; phylum Pseudomonadota; class Alphaproteobacteria; order ATCC43930; family CGMCC-115725; genus AP-15. The sequence continues at coordinate 3,185 of JAFAOB010000435.1, read as the reverse complement.
TTTCAAAAATCTTCGTCGTAAGGCACGATTCCATGCCTGGGGAACAAATGTAACCTCATCTCGTGGGCTCGATCATACCTTTGTTTATTAAAAGAATATCGACATCCGGCAAGGCATAGTTACGCAATTCGGCGAAACAAGCCCGTACACCCATAGATACCCCAAAATTCGAAAACATCCCTGTCGAGGCCGTCGCAGACCCCCTGATAGACTCCATACTCGGGTGCATCGGCCGCGGCATTCCGCGGATCATTGAAATCATGAAATAGACAAAACGCCCCGGGCTTTACGACCTGGTGCAGCGAGCGGCATACGTCATATACATGCTCGTACGCATGGGAGTGATCTATGAAAACAAAGTCGAAGACTCTGTTTGCTTGGCCAAGATCGCGAACGGCTTTCCCCCCATCGACGGCGAAATAATGAACGCGCTCCGCCCCGGGTCGTCGTCGTAGATTGTGTCGGGCGCTCTTGAGCATGTCGTTACTTAAATCGATCGTGACCACGATATTGTTTAAATTGGCATCAAAAGACGCCTTTGCCGCAATCGATGTAGAGAGGCCCTTGTAAGTCCCGAGTTCCAGCACATCTCCGCCGCTGAAATACACCAACTCGTACAGCTTCAGTGCATCGGCAGGTAACAACCACCCTTCTATGCCAAGATCAATCATTCCTGTATCATGAATTTTGGCTATTAGACGGGAATGAGACGCGTTTATATAGTCTCCCGCAAAATCGAATGTTTTCAAATATGGCATCGCGAAGCGACGGTCCGTAGCCGTTTCTTCGAGCGTTAGGAAGGAATGCTGGTGGCGGTTGGGCATGGTGTCCTCGCGATCAACGTCTCGAAAATTGCCTTTTTTCGATTGTCATGAAAGTGGGCGTCGATTGCACCGGGCCGTACGGGACTTACGCACGGCCTCGCAGCAGCTCTGCCCCGATTGAGCATTTGTCGTTTCTCGATTCATTCAGCGAATCGAGAAACCGATCGGCAGCACGGTCGCCGCCGAGACGCTAGCTTGATGCTTGCGGATCTTCCGCTTGCTACCGAGCGCGGCCGCTCATTCGGCGGCGAGCGATGGCGGTTGCACGACGGCACGCTCGGCGTGCGCCATCGGCTGCGGCCACCAGCGGTCCTCCCATTCGGGGAAGAGACCCTTGAGCTTCGGCATGACCTGCTCGGCAAAAAGCCGCGTGTTGTAGGCTGCAAGCTCCTTGCCCATGTTGCCGAACTGCAATAGCAGCATCAGATGGCCGACATTGAGGTCGGTTGCGACTTCGGTCAACTGCTCGACGACCTCGTCGGGCGAGCCGACGATGACATAGCCGCGATCGACGATATCGGCGATATCGGTCGTGGCGCGCGCCTGCTGTCGGGCGCTGAGGCTGGCGGCGCGGCCGATCTGGCCCTGGACGCCGGCGCGCTGCGTCGCCTCGGTGATATAGCCGGGCGGCATCGCCCAGCGCGGGTCGACGCGCAGGCAGCGGCCATAAAAATACTCGGCCGGCTCCTTATAGATCCGCATCGCCTCGGCGCGGCTGTCGGCGACGCCGACAAACTGCAGAAAGCCCGCACGATACGGGTTTCGGTCCTTGCCGAGCCGCGCCATCTCGTCCCAAAACCCCTGCATCGTCGCGCGTCCGTCCTTAAACCCGAAATAGGACAGGTAGGCGTAGACATAGTCCATCTGGGCGCACCACTGCCAAGTCTCGACCGAGCCGCCGCCCGGGATCCAGATCGGCGGTGTGGGCTTTTGCACCGGGCGCGGCCAGATATTGACATAGCGCTGCTGGTTGAAGCGGCCGTTGAAGGCAAAGGTGTCCTGCTCGGTCCAGGCGCGCACGACGAGGTCGTGGGCCTCGTAATAGCGCTCGCGCAATTGGCTCGGGTTCTGGCCATAGGCAAAGCAGGTATCCATCGGCGTGCCGACCGGGAAGCCGGCAATCAGCCGGCCGCCCGAGATCACGTCGATCATCGCAAACTCGTCGGCCACCCGCGTCGGCGGATTGTAGAGGGCAAGCGAATTGCCCATAACGCACAGCGCCGTATCGCTGGTGCGCCGCGCCAGCGACGAAGCGATCAGATTGGGCGAAGGCATCAGCCCGTAGCCGTTCGAATGGTGCTCGTTGACGCAAACCGCGTCAAAGCCGCATTCGGCGGCAAATTCGAGCTCGTCCATAAAGTCGTTGTACATCAGATGCGCGCGCTGCGGGTCGAACAGCGTGGAGTGGATGTCGACCCATACCGAAGGGTGCTTTTCGCGGAAATCGTCCGGCAACTCGGTGTAGGGCATCAGGTGAAACCACATCAGCTTCATGGTCAAAACTCCTGACAGCGGCGGGCGCATGGCTTCGGGACGCCTCCGCGAGCATACGCCTTGCACGCACCAGACCCAAGTGTATGTTCTTGTTTCACCACCAGGCGACACGCGGAGCTGCAAACCGCGTGTTATCCTCCGCCAGCCGAAGGAATAAGAGGGAGGAGCAATACACGGGATTACTGCAATACACGGGATTACTGATAGCAGCGAAGCCCCCGCAAACCGAAGCACCGGGCTGACCACAGAGGGAAACGATACGTGACCACACCTTCTTTCGCCCCGCTTCTCGATGCAGCGCGTGCTCGGATCGGTGCTGCGGCTCTCGAAGCGCGCTTGGTAAAGCCGCTAAGTCCGGCCGACCTGCAGGCCGCCGGTGACGATCGTTATCTGTCGCAGATGTCGCTGCGGATTTTCCGCGCCGGGCTCAAGCACAGCCTTGTCGACACCAAATGGCCGGCCTTTGAAGAGGTCTTTTTCGGGTTTGAGCCGCGCCGGGTACGAGCAATGTCTGACGAAGCGCTCGAGGCACTGCTCGCCAATCGGCGGCTGATACGTCATTGGGGCAAGCTCAAATCGGTGCGCGACAATGCTGCCGCGATGATCGCGGTGGCCGACGAACACGGCAGCTTTGGCGCGTGGCTCGCGGCTTGGCCGGTCGCCGACATTGTCGGGTTGTGGGAGGCTCTTGCCAAGCGCTTCAGCCAGATGGGCGGCAATTCCGGCCCGACATTTTTGCGCATGGTCGGCAAGGACACGTTTATCCTGACCCCCGCGGTAACGGCCGCATTACAGCGCTGGAGTGTGGTCCAGGCAGCTCCGAAAAACCGCAAAGACCGCGAGGCCATTCAGGCCTGTTTCAACAGC
>JAFAOB010000393.1 GCA_019238055.1 Alphaproteobacteria bacterium | reverse complement strand
ACGGCTTCCCTTGGCTCATCCCTTCATCTCGCGCCAAGAGCGGAGCGGCAGTCATGGGTGAACGACTGCCGGGGCTGCCCACGCCTCCGGTTGCGGGCTGCAAAGAGCGCATCGGCCCGATCTTGCGATCCGTTGTCGACAGGGGACCCAATGGAACTTGACACCATGGCGGTCGCGGTCGTGTTTCTGCCGCTCATTGCCGCGATTATCACCGGGTTTTTTGGTCGTGCGCTTGGCGATCGGGGCTCGCAAGTGACTACCTGCGGCGCCCTGTTGATCGCTGCCGGGCTTGGCATTCTGGTGTTTCGCGACACACTGGCACTGGCCCAGCCGCAGATCATCCCTCTCTTCCGATGGGTCGTCGCCGGCGGCGTCGATGTGACCTGGTCGATCCGCCTCGACACCTTGAGCGGCGTCATGATCATGGTCGTGACTGTCGTTTCGTCGATGGTCCATATCTACTCAGTCGGCTACATGGCGGAGGACAAGTCGATCCCCCGCTTTATGGCCTATCTAAGCATGTTCACCTTCTTTATGCTGGCGCTAGTCACGGCCAACGATTTATTGCAGCTATTCTTTGGTTGGGAAGGGGTCGGGTTATCATCTTATCTGCTGATTGGCTTCTGGTATGACCGGCCGTCGGCCAATGCCGCAGCCATCAAGGCATTCATCGTCAACCGGATCGGCGATTTCGGTTTCTCACTCGGCATCTTTACCGTCTTTTGGGTTTTCGGAACCCTGAGCTTTCCCGCAATCTTCGCGAAGGCAGCCAGCGCTGCTGGCACGACATATGTATTTCTTGGCTTACACATCGACGCGCTGACCCTGGCCTCGGTGCTGTTGTTTATTGGCGCGATGGGAAAATCGGCGCAGATCCCGCTTCACACCTGGCTGCCCGATGCGATGGAGGGGCCGACGCCGGTATCCGCTTTGATCCATGCGGCGACGATGGTGACGGCAGGCGTATTTATGGTGGCGCGGATGTCGCCGCTCTTCGAGTACGCGCCCCAGGCGCTTGTCCTTGTCGCTGTCATTGGCGGCACTACGGCGTTTTTTGCTGCCAGCATCGGTATGGCGCAAAACGACATCAAGCGCGTCATCGCTTATTCGACCTGCAGCCAACTTGGTTACATGTTCGTCGCCGGCGGCGTGTCGGCCTATTCCGCCAGCGTTTTTCATCTGTTCACCCACGCATTTTTCAAAGGACTCTTATTCTTGTGCAGCGGGTCGGTCATCCACGCCCTCGGCGGTGACCAGGATATGCGGCATATGGGTGGAATGTGGCGCAAGACCCCGATCACCTATATCACGATGTGGGTCGGCGCGTTGTCGTTGAGCGGTATACCTCCGTTTTCCGGCTATTTTTCAAAGGACACAATCCTTGATGCCGCCTGGGCGTCGGGGACCGCAGCCGGGCGTTATGGCTGGGTGCTCGGGACCGTCGCGGCATTTATGACCGCGTTTTACATATCGCGACTGATGTTCATGACCTTTCACGGCAAGCCGCGCGCCGGGGAAGAGGCCATGCATCACGCCCATGAGAGCCCGTGGGTCATGTTGCTCCCGCTGATCGTTCTGGCGATCGGTGCCACGATCCTCGGCGCCTGGCTCTACAATGATTTTGTCGGGGCGGGACGCGACGCCTTCTGGAAGGCGGCAATCTTTGTCTTGCCTGGTCACGATACGCTCGCCGCTGCGGAAGGGGTCCCGGGTGTGGTCCGCTGGCTGCCGCTGGGATTGGCCGTCGCCGGTATCGGCACCGCCTATCTGTTTTATGTATGGGATCCCGGATTACCGGTTCGCCTCGCGCAGCAATTTCGCGTCATGTATCTATTTATATTGAACAAATGGTATTTCGACGAACTCTATGATCTGCTCTTTGTCCGACCCGCGGTGGTCATCGGCGACGGGTTATGGAAAGGCGGGGACGGCATGCTGATCGACGGTTTGGGACCCGATGGGGTTGCGGCCGTGACCCGCGATTTATCGCGGCAGGCAAGCCGGTTCCAGAGCGGTTATCTCTATCACTATGCCTTTGTCATGCTGATTGGGCTGGTCGGGTTTGTGACGTGGTATTTGTTCCCGCGCTGAGCGAAAGGCAATCGTCGTGATCCACTGGCCGCTGCTCTCGCTGATCACGTTTGTACCGATGATCGGCGTATTTTTTATTTTAATTGCGCGTGGCGACGAAGCAGTGGTTGTACGGAATGCGCGTTTTATCGCGCTATGGACATCACTTGCCGTCCTTGCTCTTTCGGTTCTGTTATGGGTTTATTTTGATCCGAATACCGCCGCCTTCCAGTTTGTCGAGCGTGCCAATTGGATCACGCTTGGCGGCTTTACGATCAGCTATCATATGGGGATCGACGGCATTTCGCTGTTCTTTATTCTTCTCTCAACCTTGCTGACCTTTCTCTCGATCCTGTCCAGCTGGGTCGTGATCAGGGTCCAGGTACGAGAGTACATGATTGCGTTTCTCGTTCTCGAAACCTTTATGGTCGGGATCTTCTGTTCTCTCGATTTTATCCTATTCTACGTTTTCTTTGAAGGCGTGCTGATCCCGATGTTTGTGATAATCGGGGTATGGGGCGGTGAAAATCGAATTTATTCAGCGTTCAAGTTCTTCTTGTATACATTGCTGGGTTCGGTGCTGATGCTGTTGGCGATCCTTGCCATATATCTGCAGACGGTATCGACTGACATCGAATTCGCACTTAACCACGCGAATTTGTTTTCCTTTGGTCTGCAAAAGTGGCTATGGCTGGCGTTCTTCGCCTCGTTTGCGATCAAGGTGCCGATGTGGCCGGTCCATACCTGGCTCCCTGATGCGCATGTCGAAGCCCCGACTGCCGGATCGGTTATTCTGGCCGGCATTTTGCTGAAACTCGGCGGCTACGGCTTTGTCCGGTTCTCGCTGCCGATGTTACCACTCGCTTCGCACTTCTTCACACCGCTGATCTTCACGCTCAGCGTAATCGCGGTGATCTACACTTCACTGGTGGCACTTGCCCAGACCGATATGAAAAAGCTGATCGCCTATTCGTCGATCGCTCATATGGGCTTTGTCACAATGGGCATCTTTGCGGTAACCGCGGCATCGTTGCAGGGCGCCATCATTCAGATGCTGAGCCACGGCTTTGTTTCGGCCGCTCTGTTTTTGTGCGTCGGCGTGCTTTATGATCGCCTCCATACTCATGAGATTGCCCGTTTTGGCGGTCTCGTCGAGCGCATGCCGGCCTATGCCTTCGTGTTCATGGTATTTACTCTGGCGGCGATTGGCTTGCCGGGTACAAGCGGGTTTGTCGGCGAATTCCTGATCCTGCTTGGCACCTTCAAAGTCAGCACGCTCGAATGCGTGCTGGCAGCGACCGCATTGTTTCTGGCGCCGGCCTATATGCTTTATCTCTACCGCCGAGTCATCTTCGGCACCCTGACGCGCGTGGATTTACGCAACATCCTTGATCTTGACCTGCGCGAAAAGGCGATCTTCGCCCCGCTATTGGCGCTAACGCTGTGGATGGGCCTTTATCCGACATCCTTCGTGCGGCCGATCCAGGTGTCGGCCAATCACATCATCGAGCAGGTAACCGCCGCTGGAAACGGCACCGGGCCGCGTCAGGCAAGCCTGCAATAGAGGCGCCGCGAAATGCCGCATTTTGCTTTTCCGGAGATCTCGCCCGCAATTCCGGAAATGGTGCTCGCCGGGCTGGCCATGGTTTTGCTGCTGTTCGGCGCGTTCCGCGGCGAACGCTCGACGCGGCTGATTACCTGGCTCGCAGTCGCGGGGCTGGTTGCGGTCTTTATCCTCGGTCTCGGTGAGGGGGGGCCACCGCATTTCGGCTTTTACGGGATGTTTGTCAGCGACACGTTTGCCCGGTTTATGAATTCTCTGGTCCTGATCGGCTCGGCGATCACGATTCTGATCGGGCTTCACTACGACGAGGATGAGCGAATCGCGCGTTTTGAGTTTCCGGTGCTGGTGATGCTGTCGACCACCGGGATGATGGTCATGATCTCAGCGAATGATCTGATCATTCTGTACGTCGGCTTGGAATTGCAGAATTTGGCGCTCTACATCGCGGCAGGTTTCAATCGCGATTCGGCTCGATCGAGCGAAGCCGGGCTTAAATATTTTGTTCTCGGCGCTCTGTCCTCGGGAATTCTGCTGTACGGCCTGTCATTGGTTTATGGGTTTGCCGATACCACGGCGTTTGCCGACCTCGCTCGACTGTTTGCAGGACCCGCACCGGTGTCGCCTGGCGTGATCGTCGGGCTCGCGTTCATCATTGCCGGGTTTGCCTTCAAGGTCTCGGCGGTGCCGTTTCATATGTGGGTGCCCGATGTTTATGAGGGTGCACCGACTCCGGTTGCGGCATTTTTTGCTGTCGCCCCCAAGCTCGCGGCCTTCGCGCTGTTCGTCCGCGTGCTGATCGAGCCGTTTGGCCCGCTTGCTGGCGAGTGGCGGCAAATCATCTTCTTCCTGTCGGTCGCCTCGATGATTTTTGGCGCGGTTGCGGCGATCGCGCAGCACAATATCAAACGGCTGATGGCCTACAGCTCGATCGGCCATGTCGGCTATGCGCTGATCGGCTTGACCGCTGGTACCGCGGCCGGCATTCGCGGCGTGCTGATCTATTTGGCGATGTATTTGGTCATGACGCTGGGGGCCTGGACCGTCATTCTTTGCATGCGACGGCAAGGACGGATGCTGGAGGAAATCTCGGATTTGTCCGGGTTGTCGCAGACTCATCCGGGTTTGGCGCTCGCCCTGGCGATCTTCATGTTCGCATTGACCGGGCTGCCGCCGACGGCCGGGTTTTTCGCCAAGCTCTATATCTTTCTCGCTGCCATCGACGCGAAGCTCATCGGCTTGGCGATTTTCGGCGTCGTTACCAGTGTTGTCGGAGCATTCTATTACTTTCGCATCGTGAAAGTTATGTATTTCGACGAGCCGGCCGGCGCTTTCGATCAACCGTTCACCTTTGAACTACAAAGTGTATTGATAGTGACGGCGATTATAACCTTATTCTTTTTTCTGCTACCGGGACCGGTCACGGGCGGCGCGGAAGCGGCGGCAGCCTCTCTCTTCGTTCGATGACATTGTCACAGCCGCTTCTCCCCGCGGGCTTCCGGTTGATCTTCCACGAGTTGGTCGGCAGCACCAATGGCGAAGCAAAGACGCTTGCCCGCAATGGCGCAGCCGCCGGAACTGTCATCTGGGCATTGCAGCAGACAGAAGGGCGCGGTCGACGCGGCCACATTTGGTCGTCGCCGCCTGGCAATCTTTACACATCGTTCATATTACGGCCGGGGTGCACCCCCGAACAGGCCGCGCAGCTCGGATTTGTCGCGAGCTTGGCAATCGGCGATGCGCTCGCCGAGCTGGCCCCCGACATCGGCGCGCCAGCTTGCAAATGGCCGAACGATGTCCTTGTCGGCGGCCGAAAGATCGCCGGCATTTTGGTCGAATCTGAATTTGGGCGGGACGAACGGGTGGCCTTTGTGATTGTCGGGCTCGGCATCAATCTGGCTTCGGCGCCGTCCGATACCGAATTCCCGGCGACCTCGATTGCCGGTGAAGGCCTGCCGCCACCCACCCCCGAAGCGGCGCTCGGAGCCGTCGCCAAGCATTTCGAAATCTGGCTGCGACGCTGGCGCGAGAAAGGGTTTGGGCCGGCTCGTGACGTATGGCGGTCACGCGCGGTCGCGCTTGGTGAGCAAATCCGGGTGCGCCTCGAAACCGCCATCTTGCACGGCAGGTTTGTCGACATAGATCAACACGGAGCGTTGCTGCTCGAGACCGGGGGCGAGCTGCGCTGCATTCCAGCCGGTGACGTGTTCCCGGCACGCTAGCGAGGCCTGATGCTGCTCGCCATCGACTCCGGAAACACCAACGTCGTCTTTGCCGTCTACGAGGGCGATCGGCTGCGTGCGTCGTGGCGAGCGGCGACAAATCCAAAGCGCACAGCAGACGAATATGCGGTGTGGCTGACCCAGCTGATGACGCTCGCCGGGCTCGCAGCGAACGACATCGATGCAACGATCATGGCCAATGTCGTGCCGGAAGCGTCGTTCAACCTGATCGGGCTGTGTCAGCGCTATTTCAAAAGTGAGCCGCTGGTCATCGGACGGCCCAATTGCCGGCTCGGCATCAACATTGATGTCGATATGCCGCCTCAGAATGTCGGAGCTGACCGAATTGCCAACGCGGTCGCGGCGCAAGACCGCTATCCGGTGCCGCTGATGGTCGTCGACTTCGGCACTTCGACCAATTTCGATATCGTCGACCGTTTCGGTAATTACTGCGGCGGAGTGCTCGCTCCCGGACCAAACCTGTCGATGCTGGCCCTTGAGATGGCGGCGGCGCAGTTACCGCGCGTATCGATAGAGCGGCCGGCATCGGTGGTCGGTCGCAGCACGATCCCGGCCATGCAATCCGGCGTGTTTTGGGGCTATGTCGGCTTGATCGAGGGGTTGGTGCGGCGCATCCGCGAGGAACGGGATGAGCCAATGGGGGTCGTGGCGACGGGCGGCTTGGCACCGCTGTTTGCCGATGTAACTGACATTATCGACAAGGTCGATCCCGACCTGACGTTATGGGGGCTGCGCCTGATATATGGCCGAAACAGACATCAATAAATGAACGACGATTTTCCCTTTCAGTCATCCCTTCGCTCCGGCGCAGAGGATCCCAACTCATTGTTATTTGTGGCGCTCGGCGGTGCCAACGAAATCGGGATGAACCTCAATCTCTATGGCGCTGCCGGGCAATGGCTGATTATCGATTGCGGCGTCACCTTTGGCGACGATTCGCAGCCGGGTCTCGAGGTCGTGATGCCCGATCCGGCTTTTATCGCTGAGCGCCGCGATTGCCTGCTCGGGATCGTCGCGACCCATGCTCACGAGGACCATATCGGCGCTATTCCGTATTTGTGGACGCAATTGCGCTGCCCTGTCTGGGCAACGCCGTTCACCGCGTCATTGCTACGCGCCAAACTGGTCGAAGCCGGGCTCGCCGACCAGGTTCGGATCAATGTCGTGCCGATGTCCGGCCGATTTACGATCGGGCCGTTCGATCTTGAACTCGTCACCTTGACCCATTCGATCCCCGAACCCAACGCGGTCGTGCTGCGCACTGCGGCAGGAACGGTGTTGCATACCGGGGATTGGAAGCTCGATCCCGACCCGCTGATCGGTTTGCCGGTCGATGAGGCGGCGCTGCATCACCTTGGCGACGAGGGCGTATTGGCGATCATCTGCGATTCGACCAACGCGCTCCGGCCCGGCAGCTCGGGCTCCGAAGCCGAGTTGCGCGGGTCGCTGACCGAGCTGATCGGGCGCTATGACGCGCGGGTTGCGGTCGCGTGCTTCGCCTCCAATGTGGCCCGTCTTGAAACGATCGCCCATGCCGCTGCCGCCCATGGCCGCGACGTGGCACTGGTCGGCCGGTCGCTGTGGCGGATCGACAAGGCGGCGCGCGAGAACGGGTATTTGTCCAATGTACCGCGGTTTCTGAGCGAGGAGGAGGCGGGCTACGTTCCGCGCGACCGCATCTTGATGATCTGCACCGGCAGCCAAGGTGAGCCGCGCTCCGCACTGGCGCGGATCGCGCGCGACGATCATCCGCATGTCGAGCTTGAGCCCGGCGATACCGTGATCTTTTCGTCGCGCATTATCCCCGGAAACGAAAAGGCGATCAGCCGGTTGCAGAATACATTGGCGAGGCTCGGTGTCGAGATCGTCACCGAGCATGATCATTTCGTGCACGTGTCCGGTCATCCGGCACGCGACGAGCTCGTTCGCATGTATCAGATGATCCGACCGCGGGTGGCGATCCCGGTACATGGCGAGGCGCAGCATTTGATGGCGAATGCGCATATCGCCCGCGAATGCCAGGTGCCGTACGCGCTCGTCATCGAAAATGGCGATGTCGTCAGGCTCGGCGGGTCGAGTGCGGCAATTGTCGACGAAGTGCCGGTCGGCAGGCTGGCGAGCGACGGCAAAGCGCTGCTGCCGCTAGACGGCTCGGCGCTGAAGGACCGGCGGCGGGTCATGTATAACGGCAGCGTGGTAGCGACGGTTGTCCTCAACCGTCAGGGCGGCCTGGCAGCGCCACCGGCTGTCACGATGATCGGTTTGGTCGAACCCGATGCGGCCGAGGAAGCAGTGCCACATTTGCGCTTCGCTGTCGAGCGTGCGATTAACGAATTACCACCCGGGGCACGGCGCGATGATGACGTTGTCAGCGAAGCAGCCCAGCGGGCTCTGCGTCGCGTGATCAACGAGCGTTTCGGGAAGAGATCGCTGGTTGAGATCCAGGTCGTACGGATCTGACCCAATGAGCGCAGACGGAAGTCGCTTGCTGCGGGAAACAGCATGATCGGCAGGCTCAATCACGTTGCGATCGTTGTGCCCGATGTCGCGGCGGCGAGTGCGGTCTATCGCGATACTCTGGGCACCCGTGTGTCGGCGCCGCACCCATTGCCGGCGCATGGCGTCACCGTGGTGTTCGTTGAGCTGCCGAACACCAAGATAGAGCTGCTCGAACCGCTCGGCGATGCCTCGCCGGTCCGCGCTTTTCTCGACCGCAATCCTAATGGCGGAATGCACCATCTCTGTTACGAGGTCGACGATATCGTTGCTGCCCGCGACCGTCTCTGCGCGGCAGGTGCGCGCGTGCTCGGTGACGGCGAGCCGCGGCTCGGCGCGCATGACAAGCCCGTGCTTTTTCTGCATCCAAAGGATTTCTGCGGTACGTTGATTGAGTTGGAGCAGACGGCAAGCGCTTGATCGCTTGATTGCCGCAACGAGGCTCGGTAACAGCCCCGCAAAGTGGATGTTCGGAGGCCCTAGGACTTCATGCGGGTTCGTGCCGGGATGAGCCGATGGCCGATCGCCTGACCCTGACCCGAGCCTTTGAAGGCGCCGGTCTCAAAAGCGACGATGCCGAGCGCATCGCAACCGAGATCTATGACGCGATCCATGACAACGTCGCGACCAAGGCCGATCTGCGAGAGCTGGAGCAGCGGCTTGATGTGCGGTTCGCGAACCTCGACGTGCGGTTCGCGAACCTCGACGTGCGATTCGCGAACCTCGAACGTCGGATTGATCAAATGGTGATCCGGCTCGGTGCTCTCGCCGTTGTCGTCGCCGGGCTGCTCTTTGCTGCACTGCAACGCTGGCCTCCGCATTGATCGCGGTGAGTATTGGCGACGGTGGTTAGAAAGTCTTTGTCATGAACTGGTTTACCGGCATCATTGTCTACGTCTTGGTGTGGTGGGTGGCGCTGTTTGCGGTCCTGCCGCTGTGGATCGCCCCGGCCGAGCCCGGCGACCTGGGCTATTCCGCCGGCGCACCCAAGCAGCCACTTCTGCGGCGCAAGGTCTTGATCACTTCCCTTGTCGCGGCCGTCATCTGGACCGTCATTTATGCCCTGGTGCGTTCGCCGTGGTTGAGCTTCCGCGGCTCGTGAGGTGAGCGCCGCCTATTGCCGGGCGGCACCCGGACACCCTGTGCACGCTGCCTATCATGATCACGAATACGGCTTTCCGTCGACCGACGAGCGGATTCTGTTCGAGCGTTTGATGCTCGAAATCAATCAAGCAGGTTTGTCGTGGTTGACGATCTTGAACAAGCGAGCTGCTTTTCGCGCTGCTTTTGCCGATTTCGACGTCGACCGGGTCGCCGCCTTCGGGCCGCAGGACATCGCTCGTCTGCTCGCCGACCCCGGGATCGTGCGTAACCGCCTCAAGATCGAAGCCGCGATCGACAACGCGCGGCGGATCCAGGCTTTGCGCGAATCGCACGGTTCGTTCGCGCTTTGGCTCGACGCTCATCATCCGCACCCGTTGGATGAATGGACCAAACTGTTCCGCAACACGTTTCGCTTTACCGGCGGGCAGATTGTCGGCGAATTTCTGATGAGCCTTGGTTATCTGCCCGGAGCGCATGTCGCTGACTGTCCGGTCTATAGCCGTATTGCGGCGCTGTCCCCGCCCTGGACCCGCGCCGCCCAAACGTGACTCGTTGATAATTGGCAAATCTGTATTTGACGGTGGTAGCGATTTCTTGCTACCGAGAGCATCTTTGATCTCAAGTGTTCGGATTGGTCAGTTAAGAGCTGGGAAGATAAGCCGCCAGCGATATTGGAATTCAGAAAAGATAATTAATGAATATCCAGTAAGTAAGGATGGTGGACGGAAGGGAGAGCTAAGTCCGATGGTGTTGCGCGAGAAATACCTTAAAATTCTCTGGAGACTGCTACCAGCCGGCGCGTTGGGCGCCTCGCTGACACTCGGCGCGGGCGCTCCTGCTGTGGCCAGTGCAGAGCCGGATCAGGCGCAGCCGGCGACGGACCACGCTCGCATCTCCGATCGGCTGGCTGCGGTGCGCGATGCAGTCTCCGAGGTGGCCGGTCCGAAAGCCGAAAACGCCGGAGGACAGCTCGCGTGGTGGGCCTGGCGCAATGGCGGAGGCGGCTGGCGCAACGGCGGTGGTGCCTGGCGCAACGGCGGAGGCGGCTGGCGCAATGGCGGTGCGGGGTGGGGAAATGGCGGCTGGCGTAACGGCCCTTGGGGCAATTTCTGGCGCAACTGGTGAAAAGCCGATCGCCGGCTTGGCAGTTTTGAGGCCGTTACCGGTTCGCGCTTTTCAATGAGCGGGCACGACCGCGTGTTTCAACTCCGATAATTTTCCGTGGCAAACCACCGGGCATGCCGGCAAGTCGATGATGAGGTCAGTTTGATGTCGCTTCGGCAGAAATATCTCAAAACTCTATCGGGGTTGGTGCCGGCCGGGGTCGCTGGCGTATCGTTGCTGCTGGGCTCGACAACGCCCGGAGTAGCCATCCCGGAACCGCAGGAATTCCAGCCAAAAGCAGCGGAGCAGGCCGGCGTTTCGGAGCGGCTCGCCGCGATTCGCGACGCTGTCTCGACGGTAGCCGGACAACAAACCGCCGCCAAACCGGAGGATATCGACAAGCTGCGGCTCACCTGGGGCAATTGGTGGCGCAATTGGGGCTGGTGGCGCCCGTGGAGCGGCTGGGGCTGGCCCAATTGGCCGAATTGGCACAACTGGAGTAACTGGCCCAATTGGTGGCGCAATTGGTAAGTCGCTGACGCGCCGAGTGTCGCGGGATCGTATTGTGCCGACCATCCAGCTCCTGGTGGTCCAGCCAACCCCGTTCTGCAATATCGATTGCCGATACTGCTACCTGCCGAACCGCACCTCAAAAGCCGTTGTCGCGCGCGAGACTTTGCAAAATCTGTTTTCGCAGGTGTTTGCCTCGGAGTGGCTTGGCGGCGGGCTTTCCGTCGTATGGCATGCCGGTGAGCCGATGGTACTGCCGATCGGGTTTTATCGCGACGCTTTCGCCTTGGTTGAGGCGTTGCGCCCGCCCGAGCTTCAGGTCGTCCATTCGTTTCAGACAAACGGCACCTTGATCGATGACAATTGGTGCAGGTTTTTCGCCGAAGCGCAGATCAATCTCGGCGTCAGCATCGACGGCCCGCAGCATTTTCATGATCGCAACCGGGTGACGCGGTCGGGTCGCGGAACCTTTGAGCGGACAATTGCCGGCATCCGCCTACTGCGCCGCCATGGTGTCCCGTTTCATGTTATTTCGGTCTTGACCCCGCAGAGTATGGCGGCTGCGCGCGAGATGTTCGACTTTTATATCGCCGAAGGGATCGAGCAGGTCTGCTTTAATGTCGAGGAATCGGAGGGCGATCACATCTCGGAATCTTTTCGCGAGGCCGACGCGGAAGCGCTCTATTACCGTTTTCTTGGTAAATTCTGGCAGTTGTGGACGGCTGCCCCAGGCAAGATCAGGTTTGTGCGCGAGATTGAAACCGCATTGCAGCAGGTGATTCGGCCCAAAGAGGCGCCGTTTTATAATCAGCTGATCGAACCATTCGCAATCATCAGCATGGACTGGGCAGGAAACATTGCTACGTTCTCGCCCGAGCTGCTGGGCCTCAAAAATCCGGTGTATGAGGATTTCATCCTCGGCAACATCAACCGCGACGCACTCGTCGATTTGGCAGATAGCCCGGTTTTGGTGCGCATGCTGGCCGACATTAAGGTCGGAGTCACGATGTGCCGGGAGCAATGTGAATATTTTTCCGTCTGCGGTGGCGGCGAACCGGTTAACAAGCTCGCCGAAAACGGCACCTTTGCCAGCACCGAAACCAGCTATTGCCGTATCACCAAGATGCGGGCAACCGATCTCGTTCTCGATGCTCTCGACCGAATCCCGCCCGAAGGTTTCGATGCTGCAGCTATTGCCCGGGTGACGGGCGTGTGATGCAGGCCGGGTGGAACTGTCGTTAGCGGCGAAGCAATATCGTCGATCCGGAGGATTGCATGAAAATGGCTGTGCGCTGGTTGGGCATGCTCGCGATCGGCGCGGCGCTGCAGGGAAGTCTCGCGGGATTCGCCTTGGCGCAGGGGCCAGCGCCGGCTCCAGCGTCCACTTCTCCCGGCCAGCCGTCAGAAGGAGACGAGGGCGGCGGCAATATTGGACTGCCGGTTGTGACCTCGCCGACCGAGGCCGAGCCCGGAACCGAATTGCCGGTGCTTTATGTCACCAGCGTTGAAGTCATGCGGACCCAGACGCAACCACAACTCGACATCGTGCGGGTCACAGGATTGGTCGGCTCTCAGGGTTGGAGTTCACCCGAACTGGTGCCAACCTATATCGGCAAGCCGCTCGATGGTATTCTCGATCTGCAACTCATCGCGACGATGCCGTTGCAGACCGAGCCGGCAACCGGGTTCGTCCCGATCAGCGCGATCTTTCCGCTCGAAGAGGGGCACGCCTTCAGAGGGGTGCGGGTGCGCGGTTCCGAGAATGCAATCGAGGTCGATCAGATTCCCGGCGTCCAGGGAGCGCGAATCATGCTCAACGATTGCCGGGATTGCGTCGGCAAAAAATTCGCAGAGCGCGGGCAGGCCGCACTCGGGACACCGGGTGTCGCGCGGCAGGAGGATCTTCCCAAAATCCTACGCTGGATTCCGCCAAATCACGGAATTCGCGGCATCACCCATAATCCCAACCGCCTCAACCTGCTGCTCAGCGGCGATAACACGATCATCGCCGCTTATTGGGAATAGTGAAGGGCTCCGCTCTGAACTCGGGTCGCAGTCGGCACGGCGACGCGTCGGCTCGGCGCCGTCGTTCGCACCGTTATATCGGTGCCGTTGCAGCCGTGGTCTTTGCCGGCTGGAGCATGGCTGCGGCGGCTGCCGGCTCACTGGTGGCCGGCGAGGCGACGGCCCTCGATCGCATCGCCTTTGCCGTTGACGGCGCCGAATCGAGCCATGGCGCCGATCTGCGGATGTGGCGCGCCGAGCCCGAGGGCCCGCAAGGCCCGATGCAGATTTCTGCCGATGCGGCAACTGACGTCGGCGGCGGCGACCGGTTCGACCCGTTCGAAAACCGTGAGTTGGGCCGCGCCTATCTGGCGCATCTGTTTCGCCATTATGCGAACTGGCCGGATGCCGTCGCCGCCTATAATTGGGGGTCGGGCCACATGGATGCGTGGATCGGCGCCGGGCGGCCGATCGATAAATTCCCCCTCGCGGTATGGCTTTATCGTATTCGCGTCCTGTCCGGAAGCTCTCCGCTCGCCGCATTCGGAGCCTCCGTTCCGGGTGCGGCGTCTGCCCAGCATTTTGGTATCGTCCACCCGTCGCCGCGCCGCTCGATTGCCGATCTGCGCCATCCGAGCCGGGAGAGTGTTGCTGTCGAACGGCTCTATGGCACGATCATGTCGCAGAGCAGCCGCTCGCCTGATGATTGAAGCGAATTGCGCGATCGAGCCGGGCGGCATCGCTGCAGCCGTTCGCCCTGTCACGTCGCAGTCGAGGGAAGCTGCTGCAATTGTCGCTTCAACAGGTCGAAATCGACCGGCTTGGTGATGAACTCGGCGGCGCCGTACTCTGTTGCCCGCTGGCGCCGCTCGTCGTCGCCATAAGCTGTGACCATCATGACCGGCAGATCCGGGTGCCGCCGCTTGACTTCCTGCAGCAACGTCAAGCCGTCCATCCCGGGCATGTTGATGTCCGAGAGGATCACGATCAGCTGCGGCTCGATCTCGTTTGCGAGCATTGCGAGCGCCTCTTCGCCGGAGCTTGCGAAATGCAGCACATAAGTGCCCCGGCGCGCCTCGCGGCGAAAGCGCTGCCGGAACAGCTCGGCGACATCGGGCTCGTCATCGACGATCAGGATACTGAAGCTCATGCTTCTCCTATTGGGCGAGTTTGATCTTGCGCCGCGCCATGACGCAGCGATTACGGAATCCGGGGCGAGCCGTATTCCTGCGAAATCGGCGGTTCCTTTTATCCAGAGCGCCCGTTTGACGAACGCGGCAGACGCACCTTGAATTCGGCATATACGCCGGGTTCGCTGTCGACCTCGATTGTGCCGCCGTGCTCTTGGGTCACAATATCGTAACTGATCGACAGCCCGAGTCCGGTCCCTTGGCCGGTTGGCTTGGTGGTAAAAAACGGCTGGAACAGCCTGTCGCGATGTTCCGGCAGGATGCCGGTGCCGTTGTCGCGCACCCCTACCTCGACGGCATCGCCGAGGTCGCGCGTCGCCACCTTGAGAACCGGGCTGAAGCCGGGATCGTTCGCTGTTTTGCGGCGCTGCTGGGCGGCGTGAAAGCCGTTGCCGATCAGGTTCAAGAAGACGCGCGTCATGTCCTGCGGCACCAGCTCGATCGGGGCCAGCGGCTTGGCGAATTCGCGTTCGAGCGTGATGTTGAAGCTCTGGTCCTGGGCGCGCGCGCCGTGATAGGCGAGGCTCAGCGCCTCATCGACGAGCGCGTTCAAATCGACGCTGCGCCGCTCGCCGCTGCCGCCGCGCGAATGCAACAGCATGCTCTGGACGATGCCGTCGGCGCGGCGGCCGTGCTCGACGATCTTGTCGAGATTGCCGCTCAGCATGTCGATCGTCTCGTCGACTTCTTCGCGAGTATCGCTGTCGAGCGCGGCGAAGCCGGGCTCGGCCATCTCCTTCAATTCATCCAGCAATTCGACCGACAGCCCGGCGAAGTTGTTGACGAAATTGAGCGGGTTCTTGATCTCGTGGGCGATGCCGGCGGTGAGTTGGCCGAGCGAAGCCATCTTTTCCGCGTGGATCAGGCTCGCCTGCGCGGTCTTCAACTCGGCGAGCGCCTTTTCGGCCGCATCGCGGGCCGCGCGGATTTCCGCTTCGGCGCGCTTGCGCTCGGTGATATCGCTGTAGATCAACACAAAGCCGCCGCCCGGCACCGCATTGCGCCGCACCTCGATGACACGTCCGTCGGGACGGGTGCGTTCGAGGCGCAATTCCTGGTCGGTCTCGGCGAGACGTCGGTTCAATTCGCCTTCGATGTCGCCGCTGCCGAATTCGCCGCGCTCGGCGAGGATACGCAGGTATTCGGCATAGCTCGGGCGCCCTGCCAGAATCGCGTCGGGGAGATCAATCAATTGCTGGAAATTGCGGTTCCACGCCGCGAGGCGCAGGTCCTCGTCGAACATCACGACGCCGTCGCCCATATTGTCGAAAGTGACGCGCAATTCGGCTTGGCGCTGGCGAATCTCGTTGATCAGTCGCGCATTCTCCATCGCGATGACCGCCTGCGCCGCGAAATTCTGAACCAGCGCAATCTGCGTGTCCGTGAATGAGCGCACCTCCTGTCGATAGATAATAAAAGCGCCGAGCAGAGCCTCGTCCTTCAGAAGCGCGACAGTCAGAACGGTGCGCGCACCGCCGAGGTCAACGAGAGCGCGGCGAAGGGGTTCGCCGGAACGGTAGATGTCCTCCGCCGCAACATCGAGAACATGAACAACCTTCTCTCCCGTAGCCACGCGCGCGAGCCCATTGCCCGGTCCGGGCCTAAGCGGTCCAGCGGTCAAGAATTCCGCGTAGGCATCCGGTACCTCCCGCAAAGTCGTGGCCCAGTAGCAAGCCCCGTCATAGGTGCAGAGGACGCCGAAATTCGCCTCACACAGGTGCGTCGCCTTTTCGAGCATTGCCTCGAACACCGGGGCGAGATCGCCGGGCGAGGAGTTGATGACCTGCAACACCTCGGCGGTTGCGGTCTGCTGCTCCAAGGCCTCGCGCGTCTCGGTCAGGAGCCGCGCATTCTCCATCGCAATCACCGCCTGTGCGGCGAAGTTCTGCAGCAAGGCGATTTCCTTTTCGGAAAACGCCTGAACCTCTAAGCGGGCTGCGGCGATGTAGCCAAGCAGCGCACTGTCCTTGCGCAGCGCTACCGTCAGCACCGTCCGTCCTCCGGAGTCGACAGCCGGTTGTATAAAGCGAGCGATTTCGGGCGGGCTTTCCGCCGCAAGCGCCGCCATGTCGAGGATCTGGACGAAGGGCTCGCCGCGAACCAGCCGCTCCACAGGAGCGCCCGGAATGAGCGCAAACCCGCGTCGCAAAAATTCGTCAATTCGTTCCGGCAATCCGCGGGTCGCGCGGGCGCGGAACAATTCGCCGTCGTATATTATCAGCGCGCCGTGACCGACCCCGCAAAGAGCATGCGCTTTTTCCAATATCGCGTCGAACACCGGCGCAAGCTCGCCGGGCGAGGAGTTGATGACCTGCAACACCTCGGCAGTCGCGGTCTGTTGCTCCAATGCCTCACGCGTCTCGGTCAGCAGCCGCGCATTCTCCATCGCGATAACTGCCTGCGCCGCGAAGTTCTGTAATAGCGCGATCTGCTTGTCGGTAAACGGCCGGACTTCATGCCGATGCACGTTGATGATGCCGAGAAGCGCATCCTCCTTGCGCAGCGCCACCGCGAGCCAAGAGCGGACATAGCGCGCATCGAGCCTGGCGCGCCCCCGAGGATTCTCGCGATAAGCCGCGGTCTCTCGGACGTCGGCGACGCAAGAGACGCTTTCGCCGCGCGTCAGAAAGTCGTACATCCCGCCCCGCCGGCTCACGTCACTCGGGCCGAGCGCGTTCAGCTTGGCGAATATCCCTGGCTCGCCATGGGCTGCAACGAGGTGCAGCAGCTTGCCGTCGAAGGTGCGGACCACCGCCTCGTCGGCTTCGCACAAGCGCACCGCGCGCTCGACCATCGCCTCGAATACGGGCGCTAAATCGCCTGGCGAGGAATTGATGACCTGCAACACCTCGGCAGTCGCGGTCTGTTGCTCCAATGCCTCGCGCGTCTCGGTCAGAAGCCGCGCATTTTCCATCGCGATGACCGCCTGCGCCGCGAAATTCTGCAGCAGTGCGATCTCTTTTCCGGAGTAGAATCGCACCTCCCGTCGCAGGGCGACGATGTAGCCGAGGAGGTTGGCATCCTTTCGCAACGGCACGAATAGCCCTGTCCGAAAGCCGTCCTTGGCGACAGCTTGCGCTCTAGCGTCTGCTGCTCGCCCCCGCGCCAGTTCGGCCATATCGGCGATATGAACGATCCGTTCGCCGCCGAGCAGGCGCGAAGGCGGTGATCCAGGCACCGGCTCAAACGGCCGACGCAACAGTTCTGCCAGCATCTCGGAAAGGCCGCGCGCTGCTACGGAGCGGAATTTGCCTCCGTCCTGGAGTTGCAGAGCACCGAAATCAATCCCGCAAAGCCTGTGCGAATTTTCGAGTATTGCTTCAAACACCGGGGCGAGGTCGCCAGGCGAGGAATTGATGACCTGCAAGACTTCGGTGATCGCCTGCTGCTGTTCCAATGACTCGCGCAGTTCGGTCAACAACCGCGTGTTTTCGATGGCGATCACCGCCTGGTCGGCAAAAGTGCTGACGAGCGTGATTTCCTTGTCGCTGAAGGGCTCGACCCGGTTGCGCGCCAGCCCCAAGGCGCCGACGACTGCGCCATCGCGCAACAGCGGCACGCCAAGCATCGTGTGCGCGTCGTTGAGCCGGGCGCCTTCCTTGTCCTCATAGTCCGGGTCGGTCAATGCATCGGCGATCTGGACGGCGCGTCCTTCGAGCGCGGCGCGGCCGATGATCGTGCCGTAGCCAGGCCGGATCACCGATTGTCGCTCGTGTTCTTCATATTCCGGCGAGTTGCCAAAGCCGGCGGCAAAACGGTACTCGTTGCCGTGATTGCGGAAGATGACGCCGTATTGGCCGCGGCACAGCTGAACCGCAGTGGTCACGACGGCCTGCAGCACCGCATCGAGATCAAACACTGAGCGGCTGATAACCCGCAAGACCTCAGCAATCGCCGCCTCGCGTGCCATCGCTTCGTCGCGCTCGGCCCGCGTCGCCTCGAGTTCCTGCCGAAGCGCGGCTACGGTTTGCCGCAGATCGATCTGCGTGTCGTCGGGCATTGCCTTCTCGCCCCGCCATCGCATCGGACGATACGCTTCCGCCTCCGACCCGGCCAGCAAGCGGGGTAAAGAGGATCGGGTTCGGTCTCCCCTCGCGGCACCTTCTCACGGATCAAAGCACCCCGAAAGATATCTCTGCGGCCGATCCATGCTATAATCGCGTGCATGAGGGCATTGGCGAAAGTTCCGATCCGAATGACCGTCGCGGAGTTCCTCAAATGGGATTCGCAAGACGACCTCAGATATGAGCTCGTCGATGGCGAGCCGCGCGTGATGGCGCCGGCGAGCACGGTTCATGGTTTCCTGCAGAATGAACTCGGCGCCGTGATCCGCAATCATCTGCGCGAGAAAGCAATGGGTTGCGAGGTGATCGCCAACCCCGGCATCGTGCCGCGGCTGCTGTCCGAGCATAATGTGCGCATACCGGATTTGGCGGTCACTTGCTCGCCTTTGATGCCCGGGCAGGCCACCCTCTCCGACCCGGTACTGGTAATCGAGATCCTCTCCCCCAGCAACCAGGCGAAGACCTGGACCAATGTCTGGGCGTATACGAGCATCGCGAGCGTTCGGGAAATCCTGGTTCTCCGGGCCGATCGCATCGCAGCGGAGCTGCTGCGGCGTTCGCCGCAGGGAGAATGGCCGGATCACCCGATTGCGATCGCCGAGGGCGAACTGGCGCTGGAGAGCATCGGGTTCCGGATAGGCTTGGCCGAGCTTTATGCGCGCACTGGGCTGGGGGCCTGACGCAAAATCGGGCTCGTCCCAACCCGATCTCGGCGATGCGCGCCGCTCGGGGGCCGGCAGCCCCCTCACATCAGAAACACGCCTTTACCGGTGGTCTGGGTGTCGAACAGCCGATAGGCTTCCTCGGCCTGGTCGAGCTTCCACTGATGCGTGAACAGGCGGTCGACATCGACCTTGCGCTCGACACAGAACTTCGCGCACTCGGCTTGGCCCTGCCACGAGAAGGTCCATGATGCGACGATCGTCAGCTGCTTGCGCAGCATGTCGGGGCTGACATCGATCGTCACATTGTTGCGCTCGCCGACAAAACAAACCGTACCCCAGACCTTGGCGCTGCGCACCGCGGCGATGCGGCCCTCCGGCTGGCTCGACGTGTCGAGCGTGAAATCGGCGCCGCCATGGGTCAGGTCCTTGATCGCGCCGATCGGGTCGTTGGAGCGTGGGTTGACCGTCTCCCAGGCGCCGAATTCCTTGGCGCGCTCCAATCGCTCGGGGCTGACATCGAGCGCGATCACGCGGGCGCCCATTGCCGAGGCGAGTTGGGTCGCCGACAATCCAACCGGCCCCTGCCCGAACAGCGCGATCGTGTCGTTGCCGGAGAGGTTGAGCCGGCGCAATGCGCCATAGGCGGTGCCAGTGCCGCACGAGATCGCGGCTCCCGCCGCGAACGACAATTCGTCATGCAACAGCACGAGGGTGAAGGCGGGCACCTTCAGATAGCGGGCGTGCCCGCCATGTGCGTTGTTGCCATAGACCAGCACCGGTTCTTCCTGACATAGCTGCGACCAGCCCGAGCGGCAATGGCTGCATACCGTGCAGCCCTTGTAATGGTGCACCATGACGCGCTGGCCGACCCTGGCCTGCTTCTCAGTCACCCCGGCACCGATCGCGGCGACGATACCACAGGGCTCGTGCCCGCCGATGACCGGGTCGGGGTTGACCGGCAGACCACCAATTGCTTGTCCCCCCGATTTCGGCCGTCGGTATTGGTGCAGATCGCTGCCGCACATGCCCGACGCCTTCATTTCGACGACGACCTCGCCCGGACCCGGCGTGGGGTCCGGAAACTCCATCAGCTCGATTTCGCGCTCGCCCGTAAACACCACACCGCGCATCACTTCCTCCTCATTGCTACCTATTGGCCTTGAGCCTACCGTTTTCGGCCGCGCGTGAACACCCGCCAGCCGCACGCTTGCAATCTTGCGACGCAAGTGCTGGCGCCAGCTAGCGCCGATCAGTCACCGGGCGCTACGGCCGATCACTCTCGATGAAAGCGCTTGCCTTGGCCAATCAGCCCTGGGCCGGGGAGATGGACGGATTTGCTGTCGTCGGCGATGACATGACCGATCACTTGCGCGGCGCGGCCGTGGTGCTGGAGGATCGCGAGGATCGGGGCGCAATCGCGCTCCGCCGCGAGCACGCAGAAGCCGATACCCATGTTAAAGACCTCGTACATCTCCGGGTCGTCGACCTCGCCATAATGCTCGATCAACCGGAAGATCGGCGGCGTCGGCGGCAGATTGTCGAGCTCGAACCCAACTTTGGCCGCGACCCGCGGCAGGTTCAGCAGCCCGTCGCCGGTGATGTTGACCAACGCTTTGACGCTAGGGACCCGTGCCAAGATGTCGAGCACCTCCGGCACGTAAATCAAGGTCGGGCGCAGCAATTCTTCGCCGAGCGGCGCCCCCAGTGCAGGAAAAACGTGATCGACGCCAAATTTTCCGCGCTCGAAAAACGCCCGGCGCGCGAGAGTGAGCCCGTTGCTGTGGATGCCGCTACTGGCAATGCCGATCACGATATCGCCGGGCGCCAGATCGCGGCCGATAATGATCCGATCGAGCGAAACCAGCCCGACCGCCATGCCGACGAGATCGAAGCCGGTCACCAAATCTTTGAGCTGGGCGATCTCGCCGCCGGAAATCGAAATGCCGGCCTGGCGCGCGCCCTCGGCGAGCCCGATCGCGAGCGCTCCCAGCATGTCGGCATCGGCAGTACCGACCGCGATATAGTCGACCATCGACAGCGGCCGCGCGCCGACGCAGATCACATCGTTGACATTCATCGCGACGCAATCGATGCCGATCGTGTCGTATTTTTTCATCATCTCGGCGACGATCGATTTTGAGCCGACCCCGTCGGTGCAGATCGCCAGCCCGATGCCGCCGCCAATATCGATCACATTGGCGAAATAGCCGATATCGAGCGCCACCGCGCCGAATTGGCCCGCCGCCGGCCATGTACCCTTGATCGCCGCGATGATCTTGCCGAGCCCGGCTTCGGCGGCGGCGATGTCGACCCCGGCTGCGCGATAGCGACCCTGCTCGCTCATCGGACCTCCCTCAGGGAAGGCCTTCTCTATCGATCGGGGACGCCGACGGCAACAGAGCGGGCATTGTCTGCAGCGCAAGCGCCGGCGACGGTATGGCAAGGGCGTCGCTTGGGGCCATCTCTAAGACCATTAAGTGGATTTCGCTGACGCCACCGAACCGGGCTGTGTGGCGCCGGCAGGTCGTGCTGTGCGGTTCTAGCGCGGGCCGAGATAGGCCAAGGTCGGGATGTAGGCCTGCGCTACCTGCGGTGCCATCGACAGGATAGCAAACGTATTGGGCGCAAAACTCCACCCGGCTTCGGGATAACCCTGAGTCCAGCTCGACACCCAATCCACCTGCAGGTAATCCTGCGTTCCGGCGGCCAGCTGCAGTGTCGTCCCCTGACCGGTTGGCAGACCATAGGGCTGAACCGTAAAGCGGTAGGTCTCCGGCGGAAAATCGCGATAGAAGGTGGTACCGGGCGCGATCGCGGCGACCGGCGCACCATTGGCATAGATCAGCGGCGCAAAGGCTGTGACGGCGCCGAACTGAGGCGTCAGCGACGGTCGGAAAAACCAGACCCGCGCCATTCCCGATGGTAGCGGCGGAACCTGCGCCGACGAGACCGCGGTCGCCTGCGCACATCCGGTAAATCCGGAAAAAGCAAAACCAAGCAACAGTAATATCGAAAACTTCAACCCACGCATCATTTTTCTCCGTTCGGCAAGGGCCGATTTAAGAGAACAACGCGGATCGCAACCGGTCGTCCGAGGTCAGCATCGCCACAGTCGGTGAATTATAAGGATTTACCGGAGGATAATGATCACGACTTGGAGAGCAATAATCGCTTATTGCGATATTGCGGAATGCTGCGTCCGATTGCAGCATCCGGGCCGGGGGTGGTCCCGGCCCGAAGCGAAGCTCTTGTTACGATACGGCCGCGTGCTGTTGCGGTGCCGTCACCGGGATCTTGTAGAGGTTCACCGCATTTTCAAACACGAGCTGATTGAGCGCTTCTTTGCCCAGAGCCTTTTCGGCCGGCGTGTGCCCCATCGCTTTCGAATGCGGCCACGGGCTGTCGAGACCGGGAAAGTCGCTCGCCCACAAAAAGTTCTTCAACCCGATTTCGGGGGCGCGGCGGAAGCCGCCTTCTTCTTCGACCTCGAAGGTGAAGAACACCTGGCGCTTGACGAATTCCGTCGGTTTGTCGGAGAGCGCGATGTCGGGTTTGAACACGCGATTGGATGGCTCGCCAAATTCCCATTCGCGGTCAAAGCGCCAGAACAAAAACGGGACCCACCCCACACCGGCCTCTTCGAGCACAAAGCGCACGCCCGGATGGCGGTCGCAAATGCCGGAGAAAACCACGGCGCTCATCAATTCCGCCATCAGTCCCATCGGGAAATTCGCGACGCGCATCAAGGCCTGGTTGCGCGGCTCGACGCCGCTGACGCCGACCCCCATCTGGCGCGATCCGCCGCTCGGGTTTGCATGCAGATTTACCGGCATGCCGATTTCTGCGGCGGCGGCCCAGACCGGCTCCCACATCTGATGAATCACCGGCTCAGGAGCGTTGACCCAGTCGAAAATCACCCCGGTCGGCAGCCCGAACTCGGCGACGCGCAGCAGTTCGGCGACGGCTTCGTCCGGCGTTTGGCACGGCAGCGGCAACAGCATGATGAACCGGCCATTGGACTCTTCGTACACTTCGCGCGCCCAGTCGTTGACCGCGCGCGCGCAGGCGGCGCGCAATTCCGGGTTCTTGATCTGCCAGATCTGTTCGTAAGGACCGTTGACGAGTTCGGCATCGACCCCGTCGCGGTCCATGTCTTCGCAGCGATATTTGGCGCTGGCGGCGCGGAAAATCCCCGGCTCGGGTTCCTCGGCGAGACCCGCCCGCGTGTAGCAATTGACCGGCCCGCGACCCACACCAGCCCAGCCGACCCCGCTCCAGGGATGCCCTTCGACAACCCATTGTCGGGTGCCGTCCGGCCCGGTGACGACACGCGGCGCGTCATCGGCAAATTTGCGCGGCAGCCGCTTGGTCCACAAATCGAACGGCAGATGAAACAGCCGGCAATGGCCGTCGGCCGACACCACACCAAATCGCTTCTCCATCGCGCGCTTCCTTCCTATAGCGAGCGCGAGAGATTCGCACCCTCGAGCTCGATCGCTCCATCATAGCCGAGTTCCGGGCGTCGAAGCCTGGAACAGCGTGCCCTAAGCCGCAGCGGCGTGGGCGGCAACCAATGCCGGGCGCTGGCTGCGGAATTCGGTCACCTTTTCAAAGGCATCGGCGATGCGGAACACGGTCGGCTCCTGAAACGGTTTGCCGGCGAGCTGGATCGCGACCGGCAATCCGCCCTCGCCAAACCCCGAGCAGATCGAGATCGCGGGATAGCCGGCGACATTGAACGGCATCGTAAAGCTCGGGCTGGCAAAGGTGTCCCAATCCGGCACCGCGTCGATCTTCGCCGCTTCCGCCGGCTGCGCTGCGGTCAGCACCACATCGAGATCTCTCATTGCGGCCTGCAATTCGGCCCGCAATTCGCGTCGCCGCCGCACCGCCTGGACATAATCGACACCCGAGACCAGCGCCCCCATCATCAGCCGGTGCTGCACCCGCTCGCTGAAATCGCCGAGCCGGGTGCGCGCCCATTCCTCATAAGCCGCGGCGCGCTCGACCAACGAGATCAGCGAGCCGCAGGCGCCCCAATCCTGCAGCGGCGCCAATTGGACTTCGCGGATGTCGGCGCCGAGACCGCGAAATGTGGCGATCGCCTCGTCGATGCCGCGCCGGGTGCCGGCGCTGACCGGGTAATCGACCTCATGAAAATGATGGATCACGCCAATTTTGAGACCCCGGACCCCCTGGCCCAGCAGTGCCGTATAATCGGGGATCGGCCGGTTCGCGCTCGCCGGGTCGCGGGGATCGTGCCCCGCCAAAGCCTGCAGCAGCAACGCGCAATCCTCGGCAGTCCATGCCATCGGGCCGATATGGTCGAGGCTGAAAGCGGCGGGCGCCACGCCAGCACGGCTGACGAGACCGTAGGTGGGCTTGATGCCGGCGATGCCGCACAGGGCGGCGGGGCCGCGGATCGAGCCCCCTGTGTCGGTGCCGATACCGCCGAGGATCAGCCCGGCCGCGATGCCTGCACCGGTGCCGCTGCTGCTGCCGGCGGTGAAATGATCGGGGTTCCACGGGTTTCGCGCCGGCGGCCATGGTACGTCAAATGACGGCCCGCCATCGGCGAATTCGTGGGTTGTCGTCTTGCCGATCAGCACGGTGCCGGCGGCGGCGAGCTTCTCGGCGCAGGCCGCATCGGTTGCGGGGACGTTGTCGGCGAGAATCCGCGACTGGCAGGTGGTGCGAATGCCTTTGGTGTCGACGATGTCCTTGAGCCCGATCGGGATGCCGTGCAGCGGGCCGATCGGTCCTTTTGCCGTAATTGCAGCCTCGGCGGCGCGGGCGTCGGCGATCGCCCGATCTTCGGTCAAATGGATAAAAGCGTGGAGCTGGTTGTCGAA
This sequence comes from Alphaproteobacteria bacterium, assembly GCA_019238055.1. Taxonomy (GTDB): domain Bacteria; phylum Pseudomonadota; class Alphaproteobacteria; order ATCC43930; family CGMCC-115725; genus AP-15. The sequence continues at coordinate 1,797 of JAFAOB010000393.1, read as the reverse complement.
CGCATGAATGCGGTCGAGGCAGGTGCGGGTCAGTTCGACCGGCGACAGCTCCTTTTTGGCGATCAGCCGGGCGGCTTCGGCGATCGTCGGGATCGCGTCGCTCATCACAAATCCTCCTCGGCAAATTCGTAGACGTGAGCGAGCTCGGCCATTCGGCCGCGCGGCTTGCGCACCCGCTCGGTCATTTCGGCTAGGGCCGGATAGACCGATTTGAGGTCCTCTTTTTGCGCTTGCGTCAGGTTGAGCCCGGCGCGGGCCAACAAAAACGCGAGCGCATTATCCGAGATTTGAGCAGCCATCCCTTCGGCCTCTTCAAGATTTCCCGAATGACGTTAGCAGTCCTCGTTCGCCGGTGGCGAGGTGCAATTTCTCTGGCCTCAGGGCGGCACTCACCTGACAAGGGCGGCGGCGACGCGCACGCCCAAGAACCCGAGCATTTCACGTCCCGCGGCTACCGAATGGACCGTCGGGGCCAACCCATAAGCGGTGCGTTTTCAGTGTTGTGTGCCGCCGCGACCGGGACAGCACCGCTCGGCTGCACATGCGCCAGGTGGGCGAAACGCCCCGGTGCCTACGCGCTGACGCCGCTCGGCAGCTGCCCGCCGCGGCCGCGGGGCAATGTGTGCAGCTTCAACTCGACCGGGTTGCCGAGCCAGATCGCGTAACTGCTGTGGTCCTCGACCGCATCCGTTGTCAACGGATGCACCAGCACATCGAGCCCCTCGCGGTTCAGCATCAGATACGGCACGACATGCTCGAACTGGTCGGGCTTGAAAATAATCAGCGCATTGCTGATCGGGTGCGGTCCTCGCGGCGTGTCGCGGAACTCCTCAATCTCGACCGGGAACTTGTCGCCGAGCGCGGCGCACACGCGCTCGGCGACAGCGCGCGTCTTTGTCGGGTCGTAATAAATGTGAGCGTGATACCCGAGGTTCGTAACGGATTGCGTGGTCTTCTCGATCATCGCGTTGCGCTCCCTGCAATTCTCCAGCGACGGGCGGCATTCTTACATAGCGGTACCAGCGAGTCGATCCACCGCCGCGGACGGAAGCGGTTCGCAGCTCGCCGCGCGGGTCGGATCGGCCAAATGGGCTATGCCGCCATCCGCAACTTTTGCCGTACCATGTCAGCGGCGCGCTCGCCGATCATGATCGTGGCCGCATTGGTATTGCCGGAAACCACGGTCGGCATGATCGAGGCGTCGGCGACGCGCAATCCGACGAGCCCGTGCACGCGCAGTTCGGGGTCGACCACCGCCATTGCGTCGACGCCCATTTTGCAGGTGCTGGTCGGGTGATACACTGTGCCGCCACGCTGGCGCGCATACGCCAACAGCTCATCATCGCTCTCGATTGTCGGGCCCGGCTGAAACTCCGCGGCGATAAAGCGCTGCATCTGCGGTCGCTCGGCAATCCGCCGCAGCAATTTGAGCCCGGCCACAATGGTCTGCTGATCGGTCGGCGTTGCCAGATAGTTCGGATAGACCGCGGGCGGGTCGGCGGGGTTGGCGCTTTTCAATTCGATGCGGCCGCGGCTCTCCGGACGCAGCTGATAGACGATCATCGTAAACCCCGACCAGCGATGCAGCCCGTCTTGCGGGCGGTCGGCGCTGAATGGCGAGCACGAGCATTTGATATCGGCCGAGGCCAGTTCCGGCCGGGTGCGCGCGAATAAAGCTGCGGGCGAGGTGCCCATTGCCAGCGGCCCCTTCTTGAACGCGTAGTAATCGAGCCCGGCCTTCAGTTTCTTCAGATTGCTCAGCATCACGTCATTGACCGTGATCGGCAATGCGCATTT
>JAFAOB010000290.1 GCA_019238055.1 Alphaproteobacteria bacterium | reverse complement strand
TACCCGCTCAATGACCTGTTGCGCATCGTCGCACTCGAAAGCTGCCGACAACGCTGTGCCGTCGTCGGCGAAGATCTCGGCACCGTGCCCGCGGGCTTTCGTGAGAGAATGCGGGCCGCGAACGTCCTCTCCTACCGCATCATGGTGTTTGAGCGTCGGAAGGACGGCAGCTTTGTTCCACCACAGGAATATCCGCCGCTTGCGGCCGCCTCGACAGCAACCCATGACCTCGCGACGCTTGAGGGATTCTGGCTTGGCCGCGATATTGCCTGGCGTCGGCAGCTCGATCTCTATCCGGATGCTGCCGCGGCTACCGCTGACGCGGCCGAGCGCGAGCGAGACCGCCACTTGCTGCTCGATGCGCTGATCGCCGAAGGCCTGCTGGCAGAGACCGAACGGGCGCAATTCTTGACTGAAAGTGGCGAAGTCGTGTACCGGCCAACGCTTGGCGAGGCAATCCAGCGTTATCTCGCCCGCTCGCGGGCCCGATTGATGCTGGTGCAAATCGAGGATTTGACTGGCGAGATTGAGCAAGCCAACCTGCCCGGGACTACGGATGCCCATCCAAATTGGCGGCGCCGACTCGGCCGACCAATCGACGAGATCATCGACGGCGGCGAACTGCACCGGCTTGCCATATTGATCGAAAGAGAGCGACCGCTCTCGCACGCTTCATGAGCGCCGCGCGAGGCGAAGCGCCACCGATCCGCGCGACTTACCGGCTGCAATTTCATCGTGAGTTCACGTTTCGCGACGCGACCGATCTGGTGCCGTATTTGGCGGAGCTTGGCGTCAGTCACGTCTATGCCTCACCGATTACCGAGGCACGGCCGGGCTCGACCCACGGCTATGACATCATCAACCACAACCGGCTAAACCCCGAGATCGGCAGCGACGAAGATTTTCGGGTCTTCACCGCCGCACTGCACACCCATGGCATGGGGCTGATCGTCGATTTTGTGCCGAACCATATGGGCATCGGTCCTGACAACACCTGGTGGCTCGACGTTCTCGAATGGGGTCCGGACTCGCCGTTTGCAAATTACTTCGATATCAATTGGCACCCGGCGCGTGCCGACCTTGAAGGCCGCGTGTTGCTTCCGGTGCTCGGTGATCAGTACGGCGTCATCCTCGAACAAGGCGATATTGCGCTGCGCTTCGATGCAGCCGAGGGCAGCTTCAGCGCCTGGTATTTTGACCACCGCTTTCCGATTTCGCCACGCTCTTACGCGACAATCCTCGTCGCCGGTGGCGAGACGTTAGCGGCGCCCGCTCGTGATTTCGCAGCAATTGCGAGGCTGCCCGCTCCGGCCGCGCGAGAGCGCGCGGCGGAACTAAAGCGCGCTCTGGCCGATCAAGCGTCCTCGCCGGAAGTGGCCGAGGCAATAGCAGGCGCCTTGCAGCAATTCGCCGGCACGCCAGGCAACCCGGAGAGCTTTGCGCCGCTGCATCGCCTGCTCGAAGCCCAATCCTATCGCATCGCCGACTGGCGCGTGGCCGGCGAGGAAATCAACTACCGCCGTTTTTTCAATATCAACGACCTCGCCGGCTTGCGCATAGAGTTGCCCGAGCTGTTTGAGAAAACCCACCGCATGATGTTCGATCTAATCAAGCGGGGGGATTTACAGGGGCTGCGCATAGATCATATCGACGGGCTGTTCGACCCGCGCGGCTATTGTGAGGCCTTGCAGCAGCACGCTGGCGCGCCGGACGATCCGTTCTACGTCCTCGTCGAGAAAATCCTGGCCCGCTACGAGACCCTGCCGGATTGGCCGGTAGCTGGCACAACCGGTTACGACTTCACCAATCAAGTATTGGCGATTTTTGTCGACCCTGCCGGTGAAGCTGGGATGACCCGGCTCTATCGTCGCATGGCGCCGCGGCAGGATAGTTTTGATGATGTCCTCTATGCCTGCAAAAAAAGGATTATCGAAGTCAATCTTGCCAGTGAGATGAACGTCCTGGGGCGGGAATTTCATCTACTGGCGATGCGTGAATGGCGCACGCGTGATTTTACGTTTGGCCGCATTCTCGCAGCGCTGGACGAGGTGGTCGCGGCATTTCCGGTGTATCGCACTTACGTATCGCAACGGGGAGCGGGCGCCGATGATTGCCGCTATATCGATTGGGCGCTCGGCGTGGCGCGCAAAAAATGGCGCGGGGCCGATGTCAGCATTTTCGACTTCTTGCGGCGTATCCTGACTGGCGAAGCAGCGGATCCGCAGGACGATGCCAGTGCCGGTGGGCCCCTTTACACGGCAATGCATTTCCAGCAGGTAACGGGGCCGGTGATGGCCAAGGCGGAAGAAGATACCGCTTTCTACCGCTATGTCCGGCTGTTGGCGCTGAATGAGGTCGGCGGCGACCCGCGCCGCTTCGGAATGTCAGTGGCTGCTTTTCACCATTTGGCCCGGCAACGCGCCCGTTATTGGCCGCAAGCGATGCTCTCGACCGCTACGCACGACACTAAGCGCGGCGAGGATGCGCGCGTGCGCCTTGCCCTCTTATCCGAGATTCCCCGCGAGTGGGGTCGTCGGGTTTTTCATTGGCTGCGGCTCAACCGCTCGCGCCGCGTCGAGGTCGACGAGGAAATCGTCCCCGACCGCAACGTCGAGTATTTGTTCTATCAGGCGCTTTTCGGCGCTTGGCCGCCCGGGCTAGCCCCGGATGACATCGCCGGCGTCGACAGCCTCGCCGAGCGGCTCGAAGCTTATATGATCAAGGCGGTGCGCGAACGAAAACTCGAAACCAGCTGGAGTAACCCTAATAGTGAGTACGAGGCAGCGCTGAGGCGATATGTCCGGGCGGTACTCGACCCCTCGCGTTTGAACCCGTTCCTCGCCGATTTTCATGTCTTTGTCTGCGCGACGGCGCGAGCGGCGGCAATCACGTCACTCGCCCAGCTGACGCTTAAGCTGACCTTGCCCGGCGTCCCCGATATCTATCAAGGGGCCGAATTGTGGGATTTCAGCTTGGTCGATCCCGATAATCGCCGCCGGGTCGATTGGGAAATCCGGCGGGCACTTCTCGATCAGGCCGATCGCGTCACACCTGAAGAGCTAGCGGAAAAATGGCAGGACGGACGCGAAAAGCTCTTCGTTACCAAGCGTCTGCTCGCCCTGCGCCAGCTCCACCCGGACCTCTTTCGCAGCGGCGATTATCAGCCGCTCGAACCTTCTGGCGAGCAGAGCCAGCATCTCTGCGTCTTTCTTCGCTGCCACGAAAATCTGTCCCTGTTTGTGGCTGTTCCCCGCCTGGTCCATCAGCCATGGAATGGCAGCGAGGCAGCCAATTGGGGAGACACCGAAATCGGGTTGCCATCAAACGGGGTTTGGCAGGACGTTTTCGGCATGCATCGGGTCGACCAGCGCGATCGGGTATCCGCCGGCGAGTTGTTTGCCAATTTCCCGGTGGCGGTCCTGATTGCGGAACGCAGCCGCAAAGAAATGTGATTCTGTTTGCCTTCCGGCCGCGGGGAAACAAGATATAATTGATACAGCATCGGCTTGGGTATGCGCCGCGGGATCCCGGGTTACCCTGGCGGCCGGCCCAGGGGGTCGGCAGGGGAGGTGGGGCCCAAGCCTCCCCGCCCGCTCCCTTTGGCACGCACCATGCCAAACGTCATGCATAAGCGTCGAAACCGAATAGTCTCGCGCCTCGGCTTGAATATCCCGACCCTTTCACGGCAACGGCCTTCCGCCTATCCTGTTCGGGGCGGACCAGGGAGAAGGCTGAATGAAACGCGCGCTCGTATTTGCCGCCTTACTAGCCGGTTCATCGTGGATCGGCGAAGTGCGAGCTGCCGGAGTCGATCTGCTCCTCGTTTTGGCCGCCGATGTGTCGCGCAGTGTCGATGACAGCGAGTTCCAATTGCAGCGCAAAGGCTACGCCGCGGCGCTGACCGATGCACGCGTGCTCAAAGCGATCCGGGGAACCAAAAACGGTGCGATCGGCGTGTGCTTTGTCGAGTGGTCGGGCGAGCAAGACCAGAAAGTCGTACTTCCATGGACCGAGATCCGCGATGAGGAGGACAGCGGCAGTGCGGCGGCCGCGATCATCAATGCGCCGCGTTCGTTTACCGGGCGAACCTCGATCAGCGCCGCGATCGATTTTGCGATGGGCTATTTCGCCAAGGCGAAATGGACGGCGCCGCGCCGGATCGTCGATATTTCAGGTGATGGCACCAGCAATGCGGGGCGTCCTGTTACCGAGGCCCGCGACCAGGCGATCGCCTCTGGTGCAACAATCAATGGGCTCGCGATTATCAATGACAGGGAGGAATTGGAGTATTCGGCGCACACCCACCCGCCAGGCGGATTACCGAATTATTATCATCAGAATGTGATTGGCGGGCCGAACGCGTTTCTGATCGTCGTCAAAAACTTCAATTCTTTTGCCGAAGCAATGGTCGACAAGCTCGCCAAGGAGATTGATGTGGCAGCCGAGCAGGGCGGCGCACCGGCCTCTGCAACGCGTTGATTACAGGAGACTGAGAGTGGGCATCGAGCTCAATCATACGATCATCCCGGCGCATGACAAATGGCGATCGGCCAACTTCCTTACCGAAATCCTCGCCTTCTGTGAACCGGGAGGCAATCTTCAGAGCCCGTTACAGGCGCTGTAGACGGAGAACGCTGTCCATACGACAAAGAGAGTGATGCCGCTCCAATAAAGCCAGCGGTACATGCCGTCCCCACAATTCCACTGCAGCTTTGCTGATGACTGGTGGTTATACGCATCGACGACGTCCCGGTTCCCCGTGCTGCGCGACGATCCGACCTGCCGCAGATAAGGCGTCGTCATGACATACAAGCAGGTTGTCGAACTCCGTGTACAGCGGATCGGTATCGATGGCGATGGCATCGCGCAGTGGTGCGGCGATCCGGTCTATCTGCCGTTCAGCGCGGTGGGCGACCATGTCCGCGCGGTGCTGACCGTCCGCCGCGGCGGCGGATATCAGGGACGAGTGATCGAAATGCTGGCTGCGGGCGAGGGGCGGGCGCGTCCACCATGCCGCCATTTTGGCCGATGCGGCGGTTGTGCTTTGCAGCACCTCGCCCCTGACGTCTATCAATCTGCCAAGCTGGACGGCTTGCGCAAAGCGCTTGTACGGGTTCGTGTCGACCCTGGGGTCATCCAGCCGTTGCGCCGTGTGAAGCCGGCCCGACGCCGGGCCCGCCTCGGGCTGATGCGTCCGCGCGACCCTCGACAGCCCGGCAAGGTCGGGTTTCGCGAGCACTTCCGTCATGAGATCGTGGATCTCAAGCAGTGCCTGGTACTGGAGGAGCCGCTGTTCGCGCTTGGCGAGGCGCTGCGCAGCCGGATTGCGCAATTGCTGTCACCCGGGAGCACGGCTGAAGCAAGTCTGACCCGAACCGACGCGGGCATCGATCTGCTGCTGACATCTGCCGAGAAGCCCGGGCTTGGTGCGCTCGAAGCGTTGGCAGCGCTGGGCGCCGAGTGCGATCTGGCCCGAATTGTTTGGCTCTCCCCGTTCGGCGAAATGCCAATTATCGAGCGCCGGCCCGTGTACATGATTCGCTCCGGGGCCAGGGTGCCCTTTCCGCCCGGTGCCTTTCTGCAGGCGAGCGAGAGCGCCGAGGCGATCTTGATCGAAGAGGTTATCGGCGGCATCGGTCTGCGCCGGCCAGCGCTCGATCTTTATGCCGGCCTCGGCAGCTTTGGTTTTGCGCTCGCCGATGCCGGGCCGATGCACCTGGTCGAGGGCGACGAGCGCAGCGCATTGGCTCTCACTACGGCCGCGCGACATCTCGCAGGCGTCACGGTGGAACAGCGCGATCTTGCGCGCGATCCGCTGCCGTCCGAGGCTCTCGCGAGTTACGCGGCGGCGGTATTCGATCCGCCCCGTGCCGGTGCAGCCAGTCAAGTCGAGGCCCTGGCGCAGTCCTCCATCGAGGCGGTCGTTGCCGTATCGTGCAATCCTGCCACCTTCGCCCGCGATGCGGCGAAGCTGATTGCCGGCGGCTTCCGACTTGATCGTGTAATTCCCATCGATCAGTTTGTGTGGACCCAGCATCTCGAAATCGTCGCGCTCTTCTATCGCTGACACACAATCAGCTACCAAGGGGTCTTTCC
>JAFAOB010000481.1 GCA_019238055.1 Alphaproteobacteria bacterium | reverse complement strand
TCGGCGCAGCGTTCGAATTCGCGTTCGGTCAAGCCGAGGCGGGCCAATCCGGTATCGATATGCAGGATCGCCGGCAGGCGGCCGCGCGAGGCGGCAACCGATTGCCACTCCGCGATCTGTCCCGGGTCGTTGAGGACAGGGACAAGCCGTGCTTCCGCGAATTCATCGCCCGATCCCGATACCGGGCCATTCAAAACCGCTATCTCGCAGCGTCCGGGCAGGGTTTGGCGCAGTGAGAGCCCCTCATCGAGGGTCGCGACAAAAAACCGCCGGCATCCCGCCGCAGCGAGCGCTTCGGCAACGATCGGCGCACCCAAGCCATAGGCATTGGCTTTGACGACCGCCGCACATTCCGCAGGGGCCACGCGGTCTGCCAGAAAGCGCCAGTTCGCGACGATACCGGCGACATCGATTTCGAGCACAGCAGCCGCGCGTTCCACGGGATCGATGGCCATACCCCCTTATTTCCTTAAAATCAGCAAGTCCGGTTTGATGACATATGAGACAAACTGCGGTGCCCCTCCGAGCGGCTGCCACAGCATCATGATTCGCAACTTTGGGCCAGCGTGTTCCGTCTTTGCGGGACGGTTCCGCTCCCTTTGGTCAGATAATCGCCTGGACCGGATGGGTGTTGCGGGAGCAGGTTGCGGCAAAGGCGAGCCTCAAAAAGCAGGCAAGAGCATGACCGAACGGCGTTCCGGGATTGGCGACCGGCCCAAGCGGCGCGAGGATCTGCGGTTTCTAACCGGACACGGCGCCTATCTCGACGATCTCGAGTTTGACGGTCTGGCGCATGCGGTCGTATTGCGTTCGCCGCACGCTCATGCGCGAATTAGCGCGATCGACGCGAGCGCGGCACGGGCAGCTCCGGGTGTGCTCGCTGTATTGACCGCGGCTCAGGCGCGCGCCGACGGGCTTGGCCCGTTGCTGCCGACCGCGACAGCAAATACCCATACTGGTGAGCCATTCGCATTTGCCCCGCAACCGGTGCTGGCGCAAGACAAGGTTCGCTATGTCGGCGAACCTGTTGCCGTCATCGTCGCCGAAACGCGCGACCGGGCGCTCGATGCCGCCGAAAGGGTTGCGATCGACTACGCACCGCTCCCCGCGGTGACGACGGTCGATGCCGCTCGCGCGACGGGCGCGCCCCAGATCGCCGACGAGGTCAAAGGCAACCTTTGCTTCGATTGGGAAACCGGCGATCAAAATGCGGTCAACCGTGCATTTGCCGTGGCAGCCCATCTCGTTCGGCTGCGGCTCGATAATCATCGCATCGTGACCAACCCGATCGAGCCGCGCGGTGTCGTCGGACTGTGGGATACCGAACGCGGTCGCTATACCGCCTATGTTTCGGCCCAGAGCATCCACAACACGCGCGATCATGCGGCACGGGCGCTGGGTGTACCGGCTACGGCGGTTCGATTTGTCGCGCCCGATGTCGGCGGCGGCTTTGGCGCCAAGAATTTCATTTATCCTGAGCATGTGCTGATCCCATGGGCGGCAAAGCGCGTCGGCCGCCCGGTCAAATGGATCGCCAGCCGCAGCGAAGTTTTTCTCGCCGATCATCAGGCGCGCGATCACGTCGCCGAGGCGGAACTGGCGCTTGATGCACAAGGCCGGTTTCTCGCTCTCAGGGTCGAGAGCATCGCCAATGCCGGGGCTTATCTGGTCGGCGCCGGCGGGGTGCAGACCTTCCAATACGTTCACCTGCCGGGCACGGTTTACCATATCCCGGCGATCGCATTGCGGGTCGCTGTGGTGCTGACCAACACCGCGCCGATCGGTGTCACGCGCGGCCCCGGCTTCGCCGAGGCGGTCAATATTATTGAGCAGCTGATCGATGCGGCGGCGCGGCAATGCGGCTTTGACCGGGCCGAATTGCGGCGGATCAATCTGACGCCGGCCTCGGCGATGCCGATGACCAACGTTTTTGGCAACAAGGTCGACAGCGGCGCCTTTCCTGAGACCTTCGATCGGGCGCTCGCCCGCGCCGATGCCGACGGCTTTGCCGCCCGGCGCCGTGACAGCGAGGCAAAGGGGCTGCTGCGCGGTCTTGGTTTTGCTTATCACATCAAGGCAACCGGCGGCTCGCCAAGCGAGAATGTCGATATCCGCTTCGAGAACGATGGCACGATCGTGCTGATCACCGGCACACAGACGATTGGGCAGGGTCATGAGACGACATTTCCGCAGATCCTGGCCGATCGTCTCGGTGTATCGCACGATCGCATTCGTCTGGTTCAGGGCGACACCGACCTGATTCCGATCGGCGGCGGGCATGGCAGTTCGCGCGCAACCTATATGGGCGGCACTGCGATCTGGCGCGCTTCGGAACAGATCATCGAGAAGGGCACACGGATTGCCGCCGAGACGCTCGAAGCCGCCGAGGCCGACATCCAATTTGTCGACGGCGAGTTTGTCGTCGCCGGGACCGACCGCCGGCTGAAGCTCTTCGAGGCCGCTGCGATCGCGCGCGACAAAGCGACACCGCTCGACACCTATTACGCCTGGACACGGGAATGGATGACCTTCCCCAACGGCGCGCATGTTGCCGAGGTCGAGATCGACCGCGATACGGGCCGGGTCACATTGGCGCGCTATACCGCGGTCGACGATTACGGGGTGCTGGTCAACCCGATGATCGCCGCAGGCCAGGCGCACGGCGCGATGGCGCAGGGGATCGGTCAGGCGTTGCTCGAAGGCGCTTTCTATGACGCACAATCGGGGCAGGTCGTCGCCGGCTCGTTGATGGATTACGCGTTGCCGCGCGCCGACGATCTGCCGTCCTACGATCTCGGCTTCAACAACACACGCTGCACGACCAACCCGCTCGGCGTCAAAGGCTGCGGTGAAGCCGGCACGATCGCCGGTTTTCCCGCGATCGCAAATGCGATCCTCGACGCGCTGGCCCCCTTTGGCGCCGCCGACCTCTCCGGCCCCGCTACAGCGGAACGGATCTGGTGAAAACTCGTTGAACGAGGCCGCTAACCCACCGCTGATCGAAGGACGGCCGACCTGTACCGGCTCCACGGAGGAATGCTATGATCCGGGAATGTCGCGTTTGTCCGCAAGGAGACGGTTTAATGTCTGAGCACGGCATCGAGGCGGTCCAAGGCGTTTCCTGGCCATCGAACGGGTTGAGCGAGGTGCCGTTCCGGCTCTACACCGATCCCGAACAATACCGGCTCGAGCAGGAGCGGATCTTCAAGGGGCCGGCCTGGAGCTATCTGTGCCTTGCCGCCGAAATCCCGAACCCCGGCGACTGGGTCGCCACCACAATCGGCGAAACCGCCGTCGCCGTTACTCGCGGTCAGGACGGCGCGATCAATGCCTTTGTCAATCGCTGCGCCCATCGCGGCAATCTGTTGTGCATCGAGCGGCACGGCCATGGCAAAGAGATCATCTGCATCTATCATGGCTGGACCTATGACCTTGCCGGCAAGCTGACCGGTGTCGCATTCGAACGCGGGGTCAAGCGTCAGGGCGGGATGCCGCCCGAATTCCGCAAGGACGATCACGATCTGCCACGCCTGCGCGTTGCCGAATTGAACGGGCTGGTCTTTGGCACCTTCAGCGCGGAAGCGCCCGATCTCGAAACCTATCTCGGCCCGCAGATCGTCGGCGGCATTCGCCGTGTACTGAACCGGCCGGTCCATATTCTCGGCCGCAGCACGCAAGTCTTGCCAAACAATTGGAAGCTCTATTTCGAGAACACCAAGGACACTTATCACGCCAGCATTCTGCACACCTTTTTGACGACGTTCCGCATCAATCGCTTGTCGATGCCGGGCGGCATCAATATCGATGACAGCGGCGGACATCATTTCAGCCAGGCCAAGCTCGACTACACCGCCGAAGATGCCGATTACAATCGCGAGGGGCTGCGCTCCGACACCGATATGCGGCTCGCCGATTCATCAATCATCGAGTCGGTCGACGAATACGGCGACGGTGTGTCGGTGCAGATCCTGACGATTTTTCCCGGGATGATCTTGCAGCAGATTCGCAACTCGATTGCGGTGCGCGCGATCCATCCGAAGGGCCTCGAAAAGACCGAGCTCGAATGGATCCATTTGGGTTTTGACAGCGACGATGAGGTGATGACCGAGCGCCGTGTGCGCCAGGGCAATCTTGTCGGGGCGGCCGGCTACATCTCGATGGAGGATGGCTGCGTCGGCGGCTTTGTACAGCGCGCGCTACGCTACAATGATGACGATGCCGGCGTCGTCATGATGGGCGGCTATGATGCTCAATCGCAGCCGTTCCGCTCCAGCGAGGCTGCGATCCGCGGCTTCTGGAAAAAGTACCGGGCAATGATCGGTGATTGAGACGACCGCGGGTTGGCGGAGCGCGGCTGATGGACAATACGGTGCAACAGGGCATTCACGAGCTGATCGCCGCCTATGCCGAGTGCATCGACGACGATCGGCTCGAACAATGGCCCGATTTCTTTGTCGAGAACTGCTGCTATCTGATCACCAGCCGGCAAAGCCATGAGGCCGGCCATCGCCACGGCGTCGTCTATGCCGCCTCCCGCGGCATGCTTGTCGACCGCATCCTGGCGTTGCGCCGCGCCAATATTTTTGAGCCGCACCGCTATCGCCACATCGTCGGCCCGATCCGGATCGGCACGGTTGCGGATGGCGTCGCCGAGGTGCGGTCGAACTTTATTGCGGTCAGGGTCATGCATGACGGCGAAATGAGCCTGTTCGCCGCCGGACGCTATCTCGACCGCATTGCGGTGTCCGCCGAGCCTTATCGCTTTATCGAGCGCCTCGTCATCCTCGACAGCGAAAAAATCGATACGCTACTGGTGATCCCGCTATAGTCGACAATCGCATTTAGGTTATCGCGGGCGAGAAAGGGGTTTGCGCGTCAGAAGAAGATGCTGACGTTCTTCGCCAAGAGCACATTCTGGTCGAGGATGATTTTCCGGCCGGCGATCTGCCAAGCGCCGCCGACGCGGCGCAACACATCGCGCCGGGCGCCGACATAAAAGTCCTGCTCAGTTTCCGCCCGGCTGCGATAGACGACAAAGTTCGAATAGACCTTGACCTCGTACGCTGCGTCTCCCGCCTCGACTTCGATGTTGCTAATGAGATGGCGGGTGCGCGACGGCGGATCCTCGGCCCAAGCCATGCCGGTGTCGAGACGGGCGACGCGCGCCGCGAGTGAGCGCTTGTCCTCGTCAAGGATGGCGAGCTCGTCTTCCCGCGTTATGTCGTCTTCGACGTAACGATCGGGGTCGAGAATGGCGATTGCCTTGCTGATCTTTGGATAGCGGTTGGTCCTGCCTGCCATCCAATAGCGGACGTCGTCGGTCAGCAGCTCCAGCCACTCATGAAGACGCCGCTCATCCAACAGCCGGGCTTCGCGATAGAGGAATTGTTCGACCTCGCGGGTTACGTCTTCATTGATGCCCGGCATGCCCGTTCCCCTGACATCCGTTGCCGCGCGGCACCGCGGCCCAGCTTTCGGCCTGCATCAACTGCGCCCAGCGGCCGTAGAACTGGCGGTGATTGCTCTCGCTCATGCGGAAATCGCTGGCCCAGGCGTTGAGGTCCTCCCGGAACCGCTCGTGCCCCAATCCCATCTGAGTATTCATCGTCATGCGGCGCGAAACCACACCGCGGCAGGTCTGGGTGCATTCCTGCCAATTGTCCATATCGTCCTGCTCAAACGTGCCGGACGGGCTGAAGCCGCGTATCCCGGTTAGCCGGATCGCCTCCTTGACCTCGGCGGGAGCGGCCTTGTCGGCGTACACCCACGACCATACTTCGGTCTTGTCGGGGCCGCGTGGATGCCAGACGCGAAAGGTCCGCGACGTGGCGCGCAATAGCGAAAAATTGGGAAAGACGGTGCCGACCAATGGGTTGATGCGACTGGAGCGCGGCCCCAGCCGCTTTTCCACTTCGGGGCGAATCCGGCGCTCGTATTCGAGGACCTCCGGCACCGGCGGATCACCGATATCGTTGGGTCCGACGCATATCAAAACATGACCGTTGCCGGGGGACACCAAGCTCCCGGTGGTTTCGGGCTTGGTCGTGACGCCGCTGCTGAACGCGGTCTTGACCGGCGAGAGGTGGCTCCACGGCACGTGGTAAGAATCGCCGCCAAAGTTTTCAGCCGGGAATTTCCAATTGCACGGCATGATCCATTTATGCATGCCGCCGATCACCTCGATGCCGCCCTCGCGGCGATCAAAGAATGTATCGAGATACCATGTCATTTCGCCGAGATATTCCGAGAGCGGCGGTGCCTGGGGGTCGAAGGTGGCAAAATATAGCCCCTTGTAATTGTCGAGTTGCGCCACCGGCTGGAGCCCCCAATCCTCGCGCTGCAATTCCCCGTAATAGGCCTCCTTGAGGTAGGGCACGCCGGCGAGCCGCCCGTCATTGCGGTAGGTCCAGCCGTGATAAGCGCAGGTGAAGCTCGCGGCATTGCCTGAATCGGCGCGGCACAAGCGGTTGCCGCGATGGCGGCAGACATTCAGAAACGCGCGCACCTGGCCGGCATTGTCACGCACAACCAGAACCGGGTCTTCGCCCATATACGTGGTGAAGAAGTCACCAGGCTCCGGGACTTGGCTTTCATGGCACAGAAACAGCCAGCAGCGGGCGAAAATCCGTCTCTGCTCCTCTTCGTAGATTTCCGGCTCGATAAAGATGCGGCGGCCGACAAGACCGCGCTCGGCATCGACGAGAGCCGCGATGTCCGTTCCCATGTGAGCCTCCTCAATTATTCGTTCCGCGGATCAGTTCGTCGCAGCCTTGCTCGCCCCTTACCCTTTCGCTACACGCGGGTCCCTCTCTCCCCGCGCGCGGGGAGAGCCGAGGCGAGGGGCTATTTGCGTTCCGGCTTCGGCCCAGCTATCGGCCATCATCAGCTCGGCCCAGCGGCCGTAGAAGCCGCGCGTGTTGAGTTCGCTGTAGCGATAGTCGCTGACCCAGGCGCCGAGATCCGCGTCAAAGCGTTCGTGGCCGAGCCCCATGCCGTAGTTCAGCATCGAGCGTCGCGCGACGGCACCGCGAGCGGTCTGGGTGCAGCCCTGCCAATTGTCCATGTCGTCCTGCTCGAAGGTGCCGCTGGGGCCGAAGACCCGCGCCCCGGCGAGCCGGATCGCCTTCTTCACCTCGGCAGGCGCCGCCTTGTCGACATAGACCCAGGCCCAGATCTCGGTCTTATCGGGGCCGCGCGGGTGCCAGACGCGGAAGGTGCGCGACGTCGGGCGCAGCATCGAAAAATTGGGGAAAACGGTGCCGACGATCGGCTTCACCAAATTGAGGCGCGGGCCGAGGCGCTTGACCATTTCCGGGGCGATCGCCTTTTCGTATGCGAGGATCTCGGGAGCCGGCGGGTCAGCCACCGTATCGGGGCCTACGGCGGCCAAGCAATGTCCGTTGCCGGGTGACAGTATCGTCCCCTTGGGGTCGGGGACGATGCGAAAATCGCCGCCCGAGCCGGTCTGGACTGCTGAGAGATGGCTCCATGACACGTGATAGCCATCGCCGCCAAAATTCTCGGCCGGCAATTTCCAATTGCAAGGCATGACCCATTTGTGGATACCGCCGACGACCTCGATGCCGCCCTCGCGCCGGTCGAAAAACGTGTCGAGATACCAGGCCATCTCGCCGAGATAGTCCAATAGCGGCGGCGCCTGTGGATCAAACGTGGCGAAATAGAGCCCCTTGTAATTGTCGAGCTGGGCGACCGGCTGCAGGCCCCAATCTTCGCGCTGCAATTCGCCGAAATAGGCCTCCTTGAGATAGGGCACGCCGCTGAGCCGTCCGTCATTGCGATAGGTCCAGCCGTGATAGGCGCAGGTGAAGCTCGAAGCATTACCGAACTCGGCCCGGCACAAGCGGTTGCCGCGGTGCCGGCAGACGTTCAGGAATGCGCGCACGGTTCCGCTGTTGTCGCGCACCACGAGGATCGGGTCTTCGCCCATGTAGGTCGTAAAGAAATCGCCGGGCCGCGGGATCTGGCTGTCATGGCACAAAAACAGCCAGCAGCGCGCAAAAATCTGCCTTAGCTCCTCCTCATAGATTTCCTGCTCGATAAAAATACGGCGGCTGACCAGGCCGCGCCCGGCATCCACCAGTCCGTTCAGATCATTTGCCATCCCGGTCTCCTCTAAGCAGATTCTGCTTGGTTGACCAACGGATAGGTTTTGCGCTTCAGTGGCGACACGGATTCGCGGGTGTGTGGCATGGCGGGCAAGTCTCCAGTGACAGCGAGCGACGAGCAACGCGCCGCGCTTGGGGTTCTTGCCAGCTCGC
>JAFAOB010000361.1 GCA_019238055.1 Alphaproteobacteria bacterium | reverse complement strand
AGCTTCTCGGCCACCGCCGGGTCCTTGACGCGCTGGCGGATCTTGCGGGCGACGAAATCCGAGATCAGCGCGTTGGCCGCGCGGTCCACCAGGATATCGCGAAAGTTGCCCATCCAGATGCCGAAGCCGGGCTCGCCATAGAGCTTCTCCCAGAAGGCCTCGCGCTCCTCGGGTGTTACCTCGTGCGTAGCGCGCGGGTCAGTGGCATGGATGAAACAGCCATAGGTCTGCTGACAGCGTGCAAAGATCTCGGCGTAATTGTCCCGGATCCAGCTCATCTCCTCCTTGCCGATCTTGGCGTTGTGCAACGGCGCGCACCATTTCGGCGTGCGCTGGAACACGATCAAGTGGCCAGCAGTCTTGGCTACTTCGGTGATCGTTTGCACGCCGGTGGCACCGGTGCCGATCACCGCGACCCGCTTGCCCGCGAAACTCACCGGTTCTTTGGGCCAGTAATGAGTGTGACAGGACTGGCCGCGGAAGCTCTCGGTACCGGGGATGCGCGGCATCGTCGGCGCCGAGAGGACGCCAATGGCGGTGATCAGCAACCGCGCATTGTAGCGTCTGCCATCTTCCAATTTGACATCCCAGCTGCACGTTTCCTCCTGATAATGCGCGGCGGTGACGCGGCTCTCAAACTGGATGTCGCGGCGCAGGTCGAATTTGTCGGCGACATAATTCAGATACCGCTCGTTCTCGGGCTGACCTGAGAAGTGCTCCTCCCAGTCCCATTCCTCGAGCAGCTCCGGGGAAAAGGAGTAGCCATAGGTCCAGCTCTCCGAATCAAAGCGGGCGCCGGGGTAGCGGTTCCAGTACCAGGTGCCGCCGACGCCGCTGCCGGTCTCAAACACCCGCACCTTCAAGCCGAGTTCGCGCAGCTTGTAGAGCTGGTAAAGACCGGAAACGCCGGCGCCGATGATGATCGCGTCAAAATCCAGACGTGGCTCAGTCGATGTTCGACCGGGAACCGCTGGCGATCCGTCCATCTATTTTTCCTCACTCAAGTCAATCGGCCAAATCATCCAAGGCTCAGCAATCGCACGCTTTCGGAAAGCCGCGCCGCAGCCGATTGCATCGCGCGGCTGAGCGGCTCGACGGCGTCAAGGCCGATGTCGTGCGAACGCGCCGCGGCGGTCAGGACCAGCAGCAGCTTTGACGATGGCGACAGAACCGGCACGGACAGCAGCGTAATCCCCCGGAACATGGTGTCGCGATCGACCGCGAAACCGACGCTCCTTGCGTCGTTGACCCGCGTCAGGAAATCGGGAATGGACGGCTTCTGATACCAGGCGACCTTGGAGAACAGCGTTTCCAGTTCCTGTTCGCTGCTGTTGCCAAACGCGGCCATTATGACACCCGACGCCCCTGCCGGGCCGGCAAACTGGCGCCCGACCGTCACGTAGAGATCGGTCAACAAGGCCGCGCCAACCCAGTCCAGCAGCAGATGAGAACAGGGGCCGACGACCTTCGAAAGATAGACCGACACGCTGTGCGCATCAGATATCGCGTGCATCAGCGGACGGGCGATGTCCATCAGTCCGCTGCGGCGGAGCACGCCATGAGCGATCTCGAGGATATGCAGGCTTACCGCGTAGGTCCGCGTCGCCTCGTCATAGCCGACAAAACCCTCGGCCTGCAGCGTACGCAGGATGTTATATGCGGTCCCGCGATGTAGCTCCGCGGCGCGGGCGACTTCGCTCGCATTCAGCGGCCGTTCCGCCGCATGCAACGTGCGCAGAACCTTGGCGGCGGCGACAACCGCGCCCACCGTCTTGCCGTGCAGGCTGCGCCCCTGATCCATAGGGCTGGCAACCGACGTCGTAGGCTCGCTGTCAGGCGCTTTTGCTCGTAAGGCGCTGGCGGTTGCATCGTCTGTCAGCGGCTGGTCCATGCTCCCTGCCGTAAAGCGCGTTGACCGGTATGAGACGGCATGCTATGCGCGCCCCCGGTGTGGTGCAATCAAAATCGTTTGTCTTCTATAGAAGACGTCACCCTCTCGAGCGCGCAAAGGAGACGGCGATGCATGATGTGGTGATCCGC
>JAFAOB010000235.1 GCA_019238055.1 Alphaproteobacteria bacterium | reverse complement strand
TTTGGCACCATCTCAAGGCCGATCACCTCGCGCACCAGACCTTCACTGACGCAGCCGCACTTGACCAGGCCATCCATGCGGCAGTCACCGACCTCAACCGCGAGCGCATGCGCGATCCGTTGGCCAAGCCGCCAATCTCTGCTTAGTTAGCTGAACGCTCCGGGGCCGAGTGGCGCTGTAACAAAAGCCCGCCCGCGCATTGCGCGGACGGGCGACGTTTGCCTCCGATGTTCCTCAAAGGGTTTGGCCGGATTAGAAGTCCATTCCGCCCATCCCGCCACCCGGCGGCATTGCCGGCGGGGTCTTGGGCTCGGGCTTCTCGGCCACCATCGCTTCGGTCGTGATCAAAAGCCCGGCAACCGATGCGGCATCCTGCAGTGCATGGCGTACGACCTTGGTCGGGTCGATGATGCCGGCCCGGATCATGTCGGTGAATTCGCCCTTTTGCGCATCATAGCCGTAATTCGGATCCTTGCTGTCGAGCAGTTTGCCGACCACGATCGCACCGTCGGTACCCGAATTTTCAGCAATTTGGCGAGCCGGATAGAGGAGCGCCTTCTTGACGATGTCGACGCCGACTTTTTGGTCGTTGTTCGCCGGGTTCAAGCTGTCGAGTGCGCGTACGGCGTACAGCAGGGCCGCTCCGCCGCCAGCAACAACGCCCTCTTCGACCGCAGCGCGGGTCGCATGCATCGCATCGTCGACCCGGTCCTTCTTTTCCTTGACCTCAACCTCGGTCGCCCCGCCGACGCGGATAACGGCGACACCGCCGGCGAGCTTGGCGAGCCGCTCTTGCAATTTCTCGCGGTCGTAATCCGAGGTGGTTTCCTCGATCTGCTGGCGGATCTGGGTGATGCGGCCCTGGATGTCTTCGGACTTGCCAGCGCCGTCGATGATCGTCGTGTTCTCCTTCTCGATCCGCACCCGCTTTGCCTGGCCGAGCATGTCGAGGGTAACGTTCTCGAGCTTGATACCGAGATCCTCGCTGATGACCTGGCCGCCGGTCAGCACCGCGATATCTTCAAGCATTGCCTTGCGACGGTCGCCAAAACCCGGGGCCTTGACCGCCGCGACCTTGAGCCCACCGCGCAATTTATTGACGACGAGCGTTGCCAGTGCTTCGCCCTCTACATCCTCGGCGACGATCAATAGCGGCTTGCTTGATTGCACGACTGATTCAAGCAATGGCAACATCGCCTGCAGGCCGGAAAGCTTCTTTTCGTTCAGCAGGATGTACGGATTTTCGAGTTCCGCGACCATCTTTTCGGCGTTGGTCACGAAATACGGGCTGATATAGCCGCGGTCGAACTGCATGCCCTCGACCACATCGAGCTCGGTCTCGAGCGACTTCGCTTCTTCGACCGTGATCACGCCCTCATTGCCAACCTTCTGCATCGCCTCGGCGATCATCTCGCCGACTTCGCGCTCGCCATTGGCCGAGATTGTGCCGACCTGGGCGATTTCTTCATTGGTCGAAATCTTCTTCGAGCGCTTTTTGATGTCCTCGACGACCGCCTCGACCGCCATGTCGACGCCGCGCTTCAGATCCATCGGGTTCATGCCAGCGGCCACCGCCTTGGCACCCTCGCGCACGATAGCCTGCGCCAGAATCGTCGCTGTCGTGGTGCCGTCACCGGCCTGATCGCTGGTCTTCGACGCGACTTCGCGCACCATCTGTGCGCCCATGTTCTCGAATTTGTCCGGGAGTTCGATTTCCTTGGCGACCGTCACCCCGTCTTTGGTGATGCGCGGTGCGCCAAACGATTTGTCGAGGACGACATTGCGCCCCTTTGGTCCCAACGTAACCTTAACCGCATTCGCTAGAATATCCACGCCCCGCAACATGCGTTCGCGTGCATCGGAATGAAATTTAACGTCTTTGGCAGCCATGATTTTGTTCTCCTCAGGCGATGACGCCCATAATATCGGATTCTTTCATGATGATCAGTTCTTCGCCGTCGAGTTTGACCTCGGTGCCCGACCATTTGCCGAACAGCACCCGATCGCCAGCCTTGACCTCGAGCGGTTGGATTTTGCCTTCCTCATTACGCGCCCCGGGGCCGGCCGCGACGACCTCCCCTTCCATCGGCTTTTCCTTCGCAGTGTCTGGAATGATGATGCCGCCGGTCGTCTTTTCCTCAAATTCGACGCGGCGGATCACCACGCGATCATGCAGCGGACGAAATTTCATAAACCCTCCTCGACTCCAATGTGTTAGCACTCGGCGTAATAGAGTGCTGCTCAGATAACGGCGATGCTTAAGGTTGTCAAGATAGGGGCGTGTTGGGGTAAATGAGGTACGCCAGAGCGGAGGACAAACGATCGCCATGGTCGCTTTGACAACATTACGAACTACGCGCACCCTTTCCGGGTTATGATTGCATCAGGTGCCACTGACGAGTTGCCGCCATGCCGCGAGACGTAGAGTGGGAAATCCCCGGCGAGATCCAGCCCAAACCCAGCGATTGCAGTTTTGATCTCGACCGTGCGCTGAGCGCAGTGCTGGGTTTACGGGCGACGGTCCCTGACGATGCGTTCACCGCCGGCACGCTCGGGACCGAACGCGCCGGAAGCGGCGTCCTGATCCGTCGCGATGGTGTCGTGCTGACAATCGGCTATCTGATCACCGAGGCCGAAACCATCTGGCTCACGACCGTCGGCGGTGGCGCCGTCCCGGGTCATGTACTCGCCTACGACCAGGAGACGGGCTTTGGACTCGTTCAAGCGCTCGGCAGACTGAACGTTGAGCCGCTGGAACTGGGGGTGGGCATGCGCGTCGGCGCTGGCGATCGCGCGATTATGGCCGCCGAGGGTGGCCGCCGCCATGCTGTTGCCGCGCGCGTGGTGGCGCGTCAAGAATTCGCTGGTTATTGGGAGTATGTGCTCGACCGCGCAATTTTTACCGCGCCCGCGCATCCGTTTTGGGGCGGTGCGGGGTTGATCGGCGCCGACGGCCGGCTGATCGGGATCGGCTCGCTGCATGTCCAGCATTCGAGCGCCAGCGGCCGCGAATTGCGTCGCGATGTGAACATGGTTGTACCGATCGATCTGTTGCCGCCAATTCTCGACGATATGCTGACCTATGGCCGACCGAATCGTCCGGCACGTCCTTGGCTTGGGCTTTCTGCCGCCGAGGTCGAGGACGTCATCGTTGTCGCCGGTCTTACGGAACGCGGTCCGGCGAGTGCCGCTGGGCTGCAACCCGGCGACCGGATTCTCGCTGTCGGCGATGACGCCGTCGCAAGCTTGGCCGGCTTCTGGCGGCGGGTATGGGCCGGCGGTCCAGCGGGCAGTGAAATCCCGCTGCGGGTGGCGCGGGACGGCAGGAATATGACCGTTCGTGTCCAGTCCGCGGACCGAACGCGATTTTTGAAGGCCCCCAAGCTGCACTGAGGGTGCGCAGCGGCACCCTCGGTTTAACCATCTGTCAACGACTGGCGGCCCATAACTGAGGGCGCGGTTGCGGTCGCGTAGCTCCTGGGCCGCTAAGTGATTGACAACGCCAGCACCACTCTCTAAGCGCGGTGCATCGGTAATCTTTGGGCTGACTGCGAGGATGGCTGCTCTGTGTCCGTCTTAGGCGACACTGCACCGATGCTGCGCCGGCTGCCGGCGCATCTGCGGCGACTCGAAGCCGAGGCGATCGGCATCATGCGCGAGGTTGCCGCCGAGTTTCGCAACCCAGTGATGCTCTACTCGATCGGCAAAGACTCGAGTGTTATGCTGCACTTGGCGCGCAAGGCGTTTTTTCCGGGCCGACTGCCGTTTCCATTGCTGCATATCGATACCCGCTGGAAGTTCCGCGAAATGATCGCGTTTCGCGACGAGACCGCGCGCCGGCTCGAGCTCGAACTGATTGTGCATACCAACAAAGACGGCCTGCGCCGCGGGATCAACCCAATCGCCTCGGGTTCGGCCTTGCATACCGCGGTGATGAAGACTGAAGCACTGAAGCAGGCGCTTGATCACTACGGTTTTGATGCCGCATTTGGCGGGGCCCGACGTGACGAGGAAAAGAGCCGAGCCAAGGAGCGGATTTTCTCGCTGCGCGGCGCCAACCATAGCTGGAATCCGCGCAACCAGCGACCCGAGCTGTGGCGATTGTTTAATACGCGGCTCGGCGAAGGTGAAACGATGCGGGTTTTTCCGATCTCCAACTGGACCGAGCACGATATCTGGGAATACATCGCCATCGAGGACATCCCGATCGTGCCACTCTATTTCGCAGCAGTTCGGCCGGTCGTCGAGCGCGGTGGCACCTGGATCATGGTCGATGACGACCGCTTGCCATTGGAGCCCGGCGAGAAGCCGCAATCGCGGCTCGTCCGCTTTCGCACACTCGGCTGCTACCCGTTGACCGGAGCGCTCGACTCGACTGCAAGCACACTCGACGAAATCTTAGCCGAATTGCGCGATACCAGGCGTTCCGAGCGCCAGGGCCGGCTCATTGACAGCGATGAAGACGCGGCGATGGAACGCAAAAAGCGCGAAGGCTATTTCTAATGGCTACCATCCGCGAGGCGAGCTGTCGCGATGGTGATCGCGATCTGTTGCGGTTTCTGACCTGCGGCTCGGTCGATGACGGCAAGTCCACCCTGATCGGGCGGCTGCTGCATGATTGCGCGCTGATCTTCGACGACCAGCTCGAGGCGCTCGAGCGCGAGTCTCGGCGGTTTGGTACGACCGGCGGAAACATCGATTTTTCGCTGCTGCTCGACGGGCTCGAAGACGAGCGTCAGCAACGCATCACCATCGATGTTGCCTATCGCTTTTTTGCGACGCCAGCGCGCTCGTTTGTCGTTGCCGACACACCGGGCCATGAACAGTACACGCGCAACATGGCGACCGGTGCTTCGACCTGTGATCTGGCCGTCATTCTGGTCGATGCCCGCAACGGCATCGTCGCTCAAACCCAGCGGCATGCGTTTATTTGTTCGCTGCTCGGCATCCGCCAGCTCGTGCTGGCAGTCAACAAGATGGACCTCGTCTGCTTCGACGAGCGTAAATTTTGTACGATTAGCGCTGGCTTTGCGAAATTCGTAGCGCGGCTCGGCGATGCCGTAATCTGCGCGATCCCGCTTTCGGCGCTGGACGGCGACAACGTGACCCGCCGATCGGATCGGATGCTCTGGTATCAGGGCCCGACGTTGCTCGAGCATCTGGAAACGGTCGAGATCGTGCGCGATGGCGGGCAACGGAGGTTCCGCTTCCCGGTGCAATGGGTGAACCGGCCCAATGCCGGGTTCCGCGGCTTTTCCGGGACCGTCGTGTCAGGGACGATCGCACCCGGCGATGCTGTCCTGATCGCCAGCTCGGGGCGCTCGACCCGCGTCCGGGAGATCGTGACCTTTGACGGCTTGCTCGACCATGCCGAGGTCGGCGATGCCGTCACGCTGAGACTGGTCGACGAAATCGATGTCGCGCGCGGCGATCTATTAGCTGATCCGCAAGATCCGCCCGAATACGTCGATCAATTCGCGGCACACGTGATCTGGATGAGCGAGCACCGGATGGTCCCCGGCCGCTCATATCTGTTGAAGATCGGTACGCGCACCGTGCCGGCCACGGTCACTGCGCTCAAATACCGCATTGATGTCGGCACCCTTGCCCATCTTGCCGATAAGAGCCTCGGTTTGAACGATATCGGCTTCTGCAATCTCTCGACCGCAGCGCCGGTAGCCTTCGACCCTTATACCGATAATCGCGACACCGGAGCCTTTATCCTGATCGATCGGCTGACGAACGAGACCGCCGGTGCCGGGATGATCGCCTTTGGTTTGCGTCGCGCCAGCAACATCCATTGGCAGGCGTTGACCGTCGGCCGCGACGAACGCGCCGCGTTAAAAGGCCAAGCCCCAGCCGTGCTATGGCTGACCGGGTTGTCCGGTGCTGGCAAATCGACAATCGCCGATCTCGTCGAAAAGCAGCTGGTTACCGATGGGCGCCACACGATGCTGCTCGACGGCGACAATGTCCGTCACGGTCTCAATCGCGACCTGGGCTTTACCGATGTCGACCGGGTCGAAAACATCCGACGAGTCGGCGAGGTCGCCAAGTTGATGACCGATGCCGGGTTGATTGTCATCTGCTCTTTTATTTCACCGTTCCGAGCCGAGCGGGAGATGGTCCGGGAACTGATCGAGCCCACCACTTTTTTAGAGATTTTTGTCGATACGCCGATCGCCGAATGTATCCGGCGCGATCCGAAGGGTCTCTATGCCAAGGCCAGGGCGGGACGGATCGAGAATTTCACAGGGATCGACTCGCCCTACGAGCCGCCCGAAGCGCCCGAATTACGGCTG
>JAFAOB010000227.1 GCA_019238055.1 Alphaproteobacteria bacterium | reverse complement strand
GAACCTGAAGCTGCTGAGCCAGGAACTGGTTGTCGGCGCCGGCGTGCATCTCATACTGCATGCCTGGGCGTCGACGCCGATTATCGAGGAAGACGGCCGGGTTGGCGGTATAGTTTTCGAGAGCAAGGAGGGCCGGCTCGCGATCCGTGCCAAGGTGACGGTCGACTGCACCGGCGACGGCGACATCTTTCACCGCGCCGGGGCGATCAGCGACAGCGACATTGACGAGCGCGACATTCATCATTGCATCAACACCGCTTGGCTGTTCGGTGGGGTCGACATGCCGCGTTGGATCGCGTTCAAGACCGGCGACCCGGACGGCTTCAAGAGCTTCATGGAGCGTGGCCGCGGGGCGTGCGGCGGGCTGTTCGAGCGCCCGTTCGTGTCATGGCGCGACGATGTCGCGCTGTTCATGGGACCGCGGCTGGCCGGCTATTCGGCGGTCGATGTCGAGGATCAGACCGAGGTCGAGATCCGCTCGCATCGACTGATGACCCAACATCTCGCGTTCTACCGCGAGCACGCGCCGGGCTTTGCTGGCGCCTATCTGATGCTATCAGCGCCGCAGCTCGGGGTCAGGCATGCACGGCGCCTTGTGGGGGTTGGCCGGGTCACGCGCGAGGATTGGTTCGATGGCACGCCGCGCCCCGACGAGGTCGGCATCTCGCCGTCGCTCTCACCGAAGTTCCCGCTCGTCTCGGTGCCGTATGGCTGCCTGCTGCCGCGCGATATCGAAGGGCTGCTCGTTGCCGGCCGGCACATTTCGTGCGATGCGACGAGCCACTCGTTTCTGCGCGAGATCCCACAATGCTGGCTGACCGGCCAGGCGGCCGGTGCCGCTGCGGCGCTCGCTGTAGCTGAGAAATGCGAGCCGCGCGAAGTTACGATATCGGCACTGCAGGGGCTGCTGCTGAGGCAAGGTGTCGTGCTGAGGCAGGCTAGCGACACGGCCGCCGCGGCGAAATGACCGGGTTGGCCTGGACGGCAGCCCGACCGTCAAATGGGCGGGATATCTGCCAATAACCGTGGTGGGGCGGCAGAGCGTCTCGCGACCTAAGATCGGAGAAGGGCCGGCGCGCACGCCGAGTTGCCGAACGAGGGCCTAACCGAGACCAGTTTGAAATCGGTTTGGAAATCAAAAGGCCCGGTTCAATCAAAAAAGAGGCCGGAAACAAGCCTTTTTCGGCCCTCGATTTCCTTCCCACTTGATTTTTGAAATCAAACGCACGGAAAAATAATCTGTGGCTGACCCCCCAGGTGCTTACTGGCCCCCTCGAAAATGGGGTCTGATACCCCCACCCCCCTCGGCGGTTTCCGTCTGCAAGGCTGGGTTAGATTAGTGATCCGCTCCGGGCAGCGCATTGGACGAGCGCGGGCAGGCTCCGTGTTGGATCCCGCCGCGCTCGCAATTCGGTGCTGATGCCGCATCTCAAACCGCCCAGCCACGGGTAACTCGAGTCGCTCTGTGCGCTCACTTACCAGAAGCTTTTTCTCGCCCACGCTCCCACAGCGCGTCCAGCGTCGCATCGGGCAAATCTCCAAACCAAACCCAGATGTCGGTTCCCGGAGCCCGGGCAAAGTATTCTCGTCCGGTCTGCCTGCACTCCTCGGGAAGATCGGGATAAATTCCGTAAGGATCCAATGTTTGTTCGTATGACCAGTCAACCTCGGCAGTTGCTGGATCGATCTTCAATCCGGCTTCTTTCCGTGCTGCTAACCACTGGTTCCGTTCTTCGTCAGTCATTTCGCATTCGATCTCCTGCTTAATAAGGCGCCACTTCACCGGCTGCATGCACGACTCATCCCGCTTGATCATAAACCCATAAAGAACGTCGTTCTTCACCTCGTCGAGCAACCTGTCGAGCTCATCGTGGCTCTTGATGCCGAACCCTTCGAGGCCAACTCGCAATGCGATCCAGTCGTAGAACCCGTGTTTCATGCGTAGCATCTTCTCGCCATCCTCGTTCGCGATTACTTCTTTCATGCGTAGCATCTTCTCCCTATCCTCGTTCGCGAGATCGATTATTTCTTCAGCCGCGACCCACCTTTCTCTAAAGGATCCCCACCAGCCGGGCAGCAGCGCGTAAAAGTATTTGTTGTCGACCATCACTTCTTCTCCTTGATGAGCCCAAACCGCTAAATTGCGGCGGGCGGGTTAAACCTTTCAGTCGATTCGGCTGTCACAAAGAGACAGGTTCGGAAATTCCGCCCTTCTTGCCGACACCCAGCGGGCTTGCGGGCGAGGCGTACAGGCGTATCCTTGATTACCCGTTGACCAAGTGCCCCAGTGAACCACGCTCCCATGCGCGCAGGCGGCCCAGCTCTTAATCTGCCGCGTCTGGTTCGACTGCGAGATTCGGCGCGACCGCCTCCAGGTACGGCGCGAGCGGGAACGTCACCGGCCACGCAGCGCAATACGTGCCTGGTTGCCCGCTGGGGACGGGCCCGATAAGGCCAACTGCAACCGGGCAAAACTTGCCCTCTACAGCGACGGTATCGAGTTGCTCGAAGATCTCACGGCACTCGCCCGAGAACAGCGCACCGATCACGGCGCCGGGCTTTTGCTGATTGTCGAATGGCGACATATCCCCGCCAGGTGCGCTGCCATGCTGCTCGACAAAGGCTTTCATGAGCGCCAAGCGCTCCTGATCATCGACCGGCAGTTCCTCGGCGCGGCGCATGAACTCGTGGATGACAGTCGTACGGTAGCGGTGCGGCAACAGATGAGATGTCGCCACCTTCCTCTCATTCGCGAGCACGACCAAGATTGTGCCCCGCTTCACCGCTGCGGCCGGTCCCATGTACATCGGCCGCCCACCGCCCATGACCACTGGTTTCAGCAATTCCAGCTGCTGTCCAGCGAGATCGGCGGCATTCGCAAGTTGCCCGGCAAACTCGACGCCCTGCGCGGAAAGGCATTCCATAATGCGGTCGCCGGCATCGGCGTTGTAATCATCGAAGTACCTCATCATCCCTCCTTCTGGCCTGTCCGACCGGCCACAGCCGGCGATCGGCCTGTTTCCAAAACTCAAGGATTCCGCGGCTCTGGCCGCAGTGGCCGCAGGCCCACTTATCGACCGTCTTGTGCGCGCGCACATGCGCGCGCGTGACGCGCGTGAGACGTCGGATAAGCGGTGATGCGGCCACTGCGCCAAAACTAAGATTTGCGCCATTTTCTGCTCGGCCCTAGTAAGGCTGCTCTTCCGGTGGTGGCTCCGGCGGGTCGTCGCGCCTTACTGAGATTCCCCAGAAGCCACGCGTGCCCTTGAGCTTGCCCTGAGCGCCGCCCTGGATGCCTTCGCGCGTCATCAGAGCGTCAGAGAAAGCGCGCTGGGTGCCGAGCTTTTCGTTGCGCCGCGTTGCCCATGCCTGGAAGCTCGCCCAAAGCTCGGCGGTCGCGCCCCAGTTATTCGGTCCGACCAGGCAGCAATCATCGATCCACTGGCTGAGCGTATCCTGATCGGCCAGGTACTCTTCTGTCGCCTCGCGCACAGCATCCGGCGGAGCCAACCCGATACGCTGCCATTCCAGGCATCCCTGGACCGCCCATGCCAAAATGCCACTCCATTCAGCTTTGAGCTTTTCCGGCAGGTCCTTATCGGGATCAGTGATCTTCACGGTGAACGGCACCAGGTTAGCCCGGCGCTTATTTGCCTGATCGACGCTGCCGATCGATGGTTTGTGATTTCCTGCGAGCCACAATTTGAATTGCGGCATGTAGGTGAAGAAATTCTGCCGCATAAACCGAGCAGTAATCTCGTCGCCGCCGGTCATTCTTTTGATCTTTGCCTCCGCCCAGCGCTGTCCTTTCTCCGTTTCTTGAGAAGTGACGATCCGAGCGCCGCGGAAGCTCGCGAGGTCGGCCGGATGCTGCACATTCGGCGTGATGATGAAGGTTTCTATCGGTGCATTGGCAGCGTAATCGCCCATCACCCGCGATATCGTATTAATAAAAACGCCTTTGCCGTTGCCGCCTTCGCCCCAGAAGAAAAACCACGCGTGCTCTTTGATCTCTCCTGTAAGAGTATAGCCGGCTAGCCGCTGCAGATATGCGATGGAGTCCTCGTTGCCGTCGGTCACCTCGGACAGGAAGTTCAGCCATCGCTGACATTCGCCGTCGGGCCCAGCGGCGGTCTGCTTGATCAGGTATTTCCCGCGATTATCGTGCTCGTCGTGGCGCAGAAGCTTCCCGGTTTTTAGCTCGACGACACCGGTCGGCGTATTCAATAGCCAGATATCCAGATCCCAAATTTCAGCTGTTGCCGCATGATGACGATCCGATCGAGCCAATCGCTCGATTGCGGAAACAGTCCTGGCACTGGCGATACTGGTCGGGCTGGGGCCTTCGTCGTCACCATCGTTGTTGCACATCGCGGCGTATTCGCGGGCGATGCGCCGCGCCAGATCGAAGACATGAAGGGTTTTCTCGTACTCCCAGCGCGTGCCACTCCACTTAAGCCAGCTGAACCATTGCGCGACATAGCGCAGTTCATGCGCGTGCCTCGCTGTGAATTTCAGGGCGAGGTAGTCGTCACTGAACGCAGGAGAGACATCATTACCGAGTTGGGCTGCGCCATTGGGTTCCGGCCCGCTCTTTTCAGATCTGCCGCTACCAGGCCCTGTTGCATTCACACGCTCGGTTGTCCATTCCTGTTCCGCTGTTGCCGACTGGGTCTGATGGAAATCGGTATCCTCGGCCATTACGCCGCCCTCCTCGCCATCAAAATGTCGTTGAAGTCCTGCCCGGCCGGCGGTCTGGCGATAGAGACGATGCGGCCTTGACGCGCAAAGCGCCGCGCCGCTGCCTCGGCGGCCTTGATGCCGACAGGGTCCGGATCGACCGCAAAGATCACCTCGCGCACGTCGACCGGCAGAATGAGATTTTCGATGCCCGGCGCGGAAACCGCGGACCAGGTGGGTATCCCGGTCAGTTGCATATAGCTGAGCGCCGTCTCGACACCCTCGGCGAGCGCCAGCACGGGGCCGATCGGGGCAAGCCGGATGGCAGCGCCCATGTATCCGCCCAATGTCATCTTGTTTGGCACTAGGTCGGCTTTGCCGCCGCCGTCTGCGCGAAGCCAGGTGCGGTGAACGGCCACGTGGCCATGGATGGGATGCTCGATCAGCGCAATCATCGCGAGCGCCTTCGTTCCGCTTTCGCGATGCCAGCAATCGGGCAGGAATCGCAGCACATCCGCCGGAATGGGGATGGTGATGCCGCGTGATCGCAAATAGTCGATGACGATTGTCGTAGCTCCATTCGGCAAGACTGCAGGCACCGAGCGTTGCCAGAGTCGGGCGGCCCATTTCCATTCATTGGCTTCGGCGATCTCGGCGTCGGTTTTGATGCGAGGTGCTTTCGGCTTGATGACGGTATACCGTCGCCGCTTCGGCCTTTGCTGCTCGTGGCGATCGTGGATCAGCCCGAGCTTCGCCAGCGCTGCCCAAAGCGCCGGCTGCGTGCAGCCGCCCGCGGCGCAATAGACAAGCAGACGGCCGTCTTTTTCCGTGATGCTGAAACCGGAGTGATAACCGCAACTCGGACACTGGCCGACGTAATCGTGGCCGGACCGGCGCAGGCCGAGCGCGCGAGCGATCTCTGAGGCGGTTGTCATCATTCTATCGCCTCCGCAGCGCTCATGCAGTCATTAAGCGCAACATCTAGCGCTAACATGACGTCGGAGGCGAATTTCGCGCGGGTCCGCAGCTGCAGAGCGAGGATCAGCGCTGACTCGTCCCGCAGCATGCTGAGGATCATGTCCAATAGCTCCGGGGCCGTACGCGACCACTTGGAGAGTGGAGCTGGTTCTATCGACAGTGAGGTAGGTACGCCTATGGCAGGCGTGCTGCTGTCGAGAACGATAGCTTCCGGAGACGGTGTTTCGGCAGCGCCGACGACGGTCGGCTTCGGCTGGCGCGGCTTCCGTGCCGGCTGTTGACGGCCCTTTGTGTCGGTTCTCGTTTTCACCGTGGAAACGTCGCCCCGCGCCTCGGCGGCCTTCCGGCGCTTGCCGACTGTGGTGGGCGAAGATTGCGTTTCCTTCGCAATTTGGTTGTCGCTCTTCTGCGGCTGCGCTTTTAGCACCTCGTCAATAAGCTCAAGCTTCTGCTCGATGGTCAGGTGTCGACGGTGAAGGTTGACCGAGATGGCGAACGCCCACGGATCGAATTCGGGCGTCTTATAAATCTCCGCTTTTTCGCGGAACTTCACTGTGAAGGCGCTGGCGTATTCTTCGGACCAATTAATGCCGGCGAATTGCTCGCCAGCATCCATGCGATTGCAGCCGTCGAGAACCAAAATCTTTTTGAAGTGCGTAGGAGAACGCCACCAGGCAGGGTTTAGGTCGCTGTCCGGCGCGATGCCGTCGTAAAAGAGAACGATCTTATTCTGTATCCCATTGGCGTTCATGTCCTCGCCAAGCGCCTTAAGCTGATCAAGGGGCATCGGTGGGAACAGTTTTGTCACCGGGTGAATTTTGAAGATGTCGCGCCAGCTCTTAGCTTGCAGGGGCGCGGCCGAAGTACCATTTTTCATCTTGAACTCCTTTCGTTTGTAAGACTGCGGGCCGCTACAAACGGCCCTTTTTTTCGTTCAGCGGCCTTCTCCATTGGGCTTCCGGTCCAGCTGGTTTTGGAGAACCAGAACCCGGCCCCCGGCCGCCTACGCGAAAGCTGGGTATGTCGCCGTGCTGTACCGCTGCATAGGCGACGGCCCGGCTGATATCCAATTTGTCGGCCGTGAGGATTAGCCGCTCAGCGGATCTCAGACCTGCCCGCACCTCGTTTAGTTCCGTTGTAATATATAACGGAAACTAACACGCTTGCCAAGGGTTATAGTGCTGTTGTAATAAACAATGATGAAGAGAACGGGACGGACTAGAAAGCCGGAAGCGCGAAAGCCCGGCGAGCGCACATCGGTTTCCATGCGGCTGACCAGCAATCTCTGGCACCGCATTGACCATGCTGCCCGATCGGCGGGCCAATCGTTCAGCGCCGAAGTGGAAAACCGACTGAACGCCTCTTTTGCGGTAGATGACGCGCTGACCG
Organism: Alphaproteobacteria bacterium; assembly: GCA_019238055.1. Taxonomy (GTDB): domain Bacteria; phylum Pseudomonadota; class Alphaproteobacteria; order ATCC43930; family CGMCC-115725; genus AP-15. The sequence continues at coordinate 546 of JAFAOB010000227.1, read as the reverse complement.
GCCCCGCCCGTCAGGTCATCAAGCACCTAATCGGAGCCTTCGGCGCCGAAACCGATGTCAACGACCCGGCCCAATACCTCGGTGCCACGAGACGCATCGTCGAGGCGCTGGCGTCGCGTTATCCCGGCGTGTTCACGACGGAAGAAGCCCGAGAATTGTATATCATCGCGATGGAAATCGGGGCGCTCAACGAACATCGGGAGATGATGGCGGAGTACTCAAGTGAGAATGTGAGCGCCCAGACCGAAGAGAGGTTGCGTGCATTACAAGAGAGGCTGGCGCGGGAGCGCGACCGATGATCGCTCTGCTAATCCCGCCCCTTCATCAGCAGAGCCGCTAAAATACGCTGACCCATGATCCGGTCCGCGATAAGCCTCCTACCCCCGAGCTTACCCCCGCGAGGTTTATCCCGCGTCCAAGCCGCCGAGTACATCGGTGTCGGCACTACCAAATTCGATCAGATGGTCGTAGACGGCCGGATGCCGTCGCCCAAACGCATTGACGGCCGCGCGGTTTGGGATCGGGTCAGGCTCGACGAGGCTTTCG
>JAFAOB010000436.1 GCA_019238055.1 Alphaproteobacteria bacterium | reverse complement strand
TGGCCCAGGATTTGACGGTATTGATCAATCCGGTTGTCGAATTGTTGGGCGAGGATCGCGCTTTTGGCTGGGAAGGATGCCTGTCGGTACCGGGGCTGCGCGGTATCGTCCCGCGCCATCTGCGGATTCGCTATCGCGCAATCGGGCTCGATGGTACGCCGATCGAGCGTGAGGTCGAAGGCTTTCATGCCCGCGTGGTCCAGCATGAATGCGACCATCTCGATGGAATCCTTTATCCGCAGCGAATGATGGATCAGCGCCACCTGTTCTTTATGGAAGAGTTGCAGCGCCATCCGATCGATCTCGCAGCTTTCCTGAACGAGACGCGGCAGCGATGAATAGCCCACTTGCTGAAAGCCAGCGCGCGGCGCTGATTGAGGCGATGCTGCCCGAAGTGCCGTTCGACGGCTGGTCGCGCGCGGCATTGCGCGCAGCGGCGCGACGCTGTGGAATTACCGCGGAGGAAGCGCGAGCGTTGTTTCCGGGTGGTGCTGCGGATCTCGTCGCCGCTTTCAGCCGCTGGGCTGATCAGCGCATGCTCGACCGGTTCGAAGCCTTGCCGCTGACCGATACCAGGATATCCGACCGGATCGCGCGGGCGATCGCGGCCCGGTTCGATATTGTAGCACCCTGGCGCGAGGCGGTGCGGCGGGCCCTGACGGTGCTGGCATTGCCCTACAACGCACCGCTCGCGGGTCGGCTTGTCTACGACACCGTCGATGCGATCTGGTACGCCGCCGGCGACGCCGCGACCGATTTCAGCTTTTACACAAAGCGCGCGACCTTGGCCGCCATCTATAGCGCCGCGGTGCTCTATTGGCTCGAGGATCGTTCCGAGGGGTTTGCCGATACCCTCGCTTTTATCGACCGGCGCCTTGCTGCAGTGGCCCGCTTCGGCCGCCTGCGCCGCGATATCGAGACGGTGGCAGAGCGGTTGCCGAACCCGTTGCGGCTGTTGCGCCCGTTGCGCTGATCTGGCGCACGCTCAGCGATGCGGGATCAGCCGCGTGATGTGGCCCATTTTGCGACCGGGCTGGATCTCGCGCTTGCCATAGAGATGCAGCTTTGCGAACGGGTCGGCGAGCGCCTCGCGCCACTTTTCGACATCATGGCCGAGCAGGTTTTGCATGACCGCGTCCGAATGATGCTCGACTGAGCCTAACGGCAGCCCGCAAAGCGCCCGCACCAGCTGTTCAAATTGACTCGTAACGCAGGCGTCGATCGTCCAATGCCCGGAATTGTGGGGCCGTGGCGCCAGCTCGTTGACGAGGACCTCACCCTCCGGCCTGACAAACATCTCGACTGCCAGCACGCCGACGAGATCGAGCCTTTCGGCAACGTGGCGGGCGATGCCTTCGGCGCGTGTCGCGACCTCGCTCGCGATCCGGGCCGGCGCGATCGTGGTGTCGAGGATGTGATGGCTGTGCTGATTTTCGACCGGTGGATAGGTTGCCCAGGCACCATTACGCACGCGCGCGACAATGACCGAAATCTCGCAGGCGAAATCGACAAAGGCCTCGAGAATGCCAATCTCGCCGCCCATCTGTCGCCACGCCTCTTCGGCCTTTGTCTCTGGCGTTAAGGTGACTTGGCCCTTGCCGTCATACCCCATACGCACGCTTTTGAGTACTGCCGGAAAGCCGAAATCACGCATCGCTCGCGCTAAGGCCGACACATCCGAAATCTCGCGATATGCGGTGGTAGCGACATCGATCGAGCGCAGAAAATCCTTTTCGCGCAGGCGATCATGGGTGATTTCAAGGATCTCTGGCCGTGGCAGCACCGGCTTCGCGGCGGCTACTCGGCGCACCGCCTCGGCCGGGATGTTCTCGAATTCGAAGGTGGCGATATCGACCGCCGCGGCAAACCGGTCAAGTGCATCGGCGTCGTCGTATTCGGCGACCGTCGCCGCGCCGCAGACCTGCTCTGTCGGGCTGTCATGCTCAGTGGCAAAGACATGGCAGCGATAACCGAGCCGTGCTGCGGCCAATGCCGTCATTCGCCCAAGCTGACCACCCCCTAAAATCCCGATTGTGGCGCCTGGAGCCAGCACTGCCGCCGACATCAAGGGAGTCCCGGCTGCTCGGCCACCTGCTCGGTCTGGGTCTGACGCCAGCCATCGAGGCGCGCCGCAGCAGCAGCATCCGAAAGCCCGAGAATTGCCGCAGCAAACAGCGCGGCGTTGATGGCACCGGCCTGACCGATCGCAAATGTTGCAACCGGGATGCCCGCCGGCATCTGGACGATTGACAACAGGCTGTCAACACCCTTGAGGACCCGGCTTTCAATTGGAACACCGAGTACCGGAAGCGGTGTCAAGGCTGCGGTCATCCCGGGGAGGTGGGCTGCCCCGCCGGCCCCGGCGATGATCACGCGCAGACCGCGTTCCTGTGCTGTGCGGGCATAATCGTAGAGTCGATCCGGGGTGCGATGCGCGGACACGATTCGCGCTTCATGACTGATCCCGAGCCGATCGAGGGTCGCGGCGGCATGCTGCATTGTCTGCCAATCAGATCCGCTCCCCATGATGATGCCCACCGCCGGCTCGGCCCCGCTCATTCGCCTCCTACCCCTGGAAAGGACGATTGGTCCCCGCAATTACAGGGAATTATAATAGGAGGCGGTGCTGTTCATACAAGCCGACCCCGGTGCGGTGTTACGCGATGATGTCGGGAACGAGCTCGCTCTCAAGCTTTGCGATTCGGTCTTTCAGCAGCAGCTTTCGCTTTTTGAGCCGCTGCATTTGCAGCTGGTCGAGCGGCGCATGTTGTGCAAGCCGCGAGATGACATCATCGAGGTCGCGATGTTCAGACTTTAGCGCGACGAGCTTCGCTCTTAGCAATTCAGCGTCGAGATCCATGGCAGGCTGAAAAGTATGCTTTCGTCCTCATATCACCATAGATGGGCGATCTCGTCGGTACCGCACAACGAAAAATGAATCGTGCGCGCGATCGGGATGCGTCGACCTGTGGGTTGTGGTCCTTTTCGCTGGATTTCTACGAGCGAGCGGGGGTTGCTACAGCGTTAATCGCGCTACAGGACGAAGCCGAAATCAACGTCAATCTCGTGCTGTTTGCGGTTTGGCTCGGCCTCTCGGGACGGGGTCGGCTCGATAAAGAGGCCGTTGCCGAAGCAGAGCGCGCGATCGGCTCGATCAGCGCCGAGGTCATCGAGCCGCTGCGAACGCTTCGCCGCCGGCTCAGGATGGTGTCCGATACGGATATTCAGTGTCTGCGCGAGAGCATCAAGGCGATCGAGATCGATGCCGAACGGGCAGCGCAAGCCCGGCTTGCAGCATTGGCGCCGCCGCCTTCCGAAGCCGATCCATCGCAACGCCAAGCCGATGCCGAAACCAATCTGATGCTATATCTCGGCCTCAAAGCAGCCACAAATCCGCACGGTGCAATTGTT
>JAFAOB010000237.1 GCA_019238055.1 Alphaproteobacteria bacterium | reverse complement strand
GGAACGTCCGCCAGCAAGCCCAGCAATGGCGCGAATTTGGTCACGGCAGCTTCCGACACGGTTGCCATCCCAGGAATCAGACATCCGCCGCTTCGTGAAGCCCCTTTCCTATCCAGTGCTTCACTTCGCCCATCCTGTGTTGCAGCGCGGACTCACTTCAGCCCATCCAGCAGCGTTGAACAGCCTTGCCAGTCGACCATCGAGCTCTACGCGGTCGATTAAAGAGAATGGCCGCGCCTACTGTCGCAAATCTGGCATTATTAGGGCTTACGCGAGCGTGTCGCTTTTTCTGACGATGGAGCGCGTCCAGACATGCCATGCTCTCTAAGTAAGCTTGAAACTGCGACGATTCGGGGCACTTGTTCAGCTTGCAATATCGTCTCGATATCAGGACGAAAGGACTTTAAATCACGCAGGAGCGATCTTGCCGCCTCATCATAAGCGTCGGCGTCGTTTATTTCCCAGTCGAGAAGAAAGCCATTAACAAAATTTTCGATCCTTCCAGCCTCTCGTTCACTTTCCAGAGATACTTCGTAATCGCGGAGGAACGCTTCAACGATATAAAACATTATCGCACATGCCATAACGACAGGTGTAATACGAGTAATGATAGAATCGAAACCGATGGACATACCGCTCGAGTAAGAAACCCCGAGCAGGCCAACCAACATTAGGACGACCACACCAAGCCGTATGATTTGGTAGCGGCGCAGCCTCCGGGATGCAGCTAATCGAAGTGCGGACGATTGGGACTTTAGTACATCAATTACTTTATCACGCACGGTCCGTAATCTAGTATGGTCGTCAAATCTGTCCTCGCTATCACTTTCGTTTTCCTCAAGATTCTCGTCGGGAAGCGGCACAACGTAACCCTGGTGATTGGGTGTCTCTGATGGGGAGTCGATGTTGGGTCGGAACTCGGTAAATCGCTCCTGGGTCTGCATCAACGTGCCCCCGCGCGCAACCCGCTGCATACAGTCCTACTCAGCCTTGCCGTAATTTGCAATATTAGGATCATTCAAAGTGCCGAATTGCGGTGGAGTATCGGAATATGAAAGTCACTAAGGTGGAGACCGGCATCGTAGCATTGCCGAATGACGAGCCGCTTGCCGGCTTTTCGGAAAATCCGAACGCGACGAACCCGATCGTGTGGTTGCGGCTCGGCACCGATCAGGGCATCGAGGGGTTTGGCGTCACGTATTTCGGCGGCGCGCTGACCCGCACGCTGCGACATGCCGTCGATGAACTCGGCGCGCTCGCAATCGGCGAAGACCCGATGCGAGTCGAGGCGATCGCCGCAAAACTGCGGGCCGCCGCGGTCAGCGCCGGTCCCGCGGGTATTTTCACAATGGCGTTGTCGGCGATCGACGTGGCGCTGTGGGACATCAAAGGCAAGGCCGCGGGCCTGCCGTTGTGGAAACTGCTCGGCGGCGGGCGCGACCAGATCGCGACTTATGCGAGCGGTGCGCTGCGCCGCGGGCTCAAGCTCGACGAAGCGCTCGTCGCGGCCCGGCGATTGCGCGAAAAGGGCCATCGTCAAACCAAAATGCAGCTCGGCTTACCTGGTATCACGTTGCCCGCGCGCGAGGTCGAGCAGGCTCGGCTGATCCGCGAAGCGGTGGGCCCCGACATGGACCTGATGTGCGACATCAACCAGCGCTGGCGACCGGAGCAGGCGATCGACATCGGCAAACGGGTCGAGGAAGCCGGGGTCGGTCTCTATTGGCTCGAAGACGTGACCGCGCACGATGATTACGCCGGGCTGGCGCGGGTCAGCGCCGCTTTGGCGACACCGGTTGCCGGTGGCGAGTACCTCTACGGCATTGCGCCGTTCCGCCACATGCTCGAAGCGCGCTCGGTCGACATCGTGATGATCGATCAGGTGCGCTCAGGCGGGATCACTCCATGGCTCAAGATCGCCGGCATGGCCGAGGCCTTCAACCTGCCGGTCGTCAGCCATGGCGTGCCCGAAATTCATGTGCATCTGGTCGGTGCGGTACCGAACGGGCTGACCGTCGAATACATGCCGCGCCTTTTTCATCTATGGGACGAAGTGCCCATTCCACAGAGCGGACTGTTGGCGATGCCGACCTGTCCCGGTCTTGGTCTCAACTTCAGCCAAGACGCGATCCGCCGGTTCGCGGTCGCCTGATCCCCTCCCCTCACCTGCCGCCAGCCCACAACCAACCGCGCCGTTCTCAGCCGCGGTGTATGCGGCTCTCGGCATCAGGGAAGGCGGAATGGTAATACCTCGTATCGGGTCACATCAGAAAATATATGCAAAAAAGGCGATGCGTGCCGAAGGAGGGCCGGATGGAGCTGTGGAATCATTGCGAGAACCCCTACCCGTTTGTGCCAAACGAGGTGTTGGAGCAGGCCCCCTCGGTGCGGGCGAGCCTTCCGAACAAATACTGCGACCCGAAGATCGCGGCGCGTCTCTATGACGAGGTCTTCGATGAATACCGGCTGTGTGATGATCTCGGGCTCCACATCGTCACCAATGAGCATCACTCCGGCATCAACAATTTGTGGGCGGCGAGCCCGGTTATTACCGGTATCATCGCGCGGCTGACCAGCCGGGTTCGCATCCTCTCGCTCGGGACGTTGATCACAGTTCGGCCCGACCCGGTTCGCGTCGCCGAGGAATACGCCACGATCGATGTCTTGTCGCGCGGTCGGCTCGAAATCGGCTTTGTCAAATCCGGCGCAACCGAGATGGTTTCAGGCGATGCCAACCCGATGCGCATCCGCGAGCGCGAGTGGGAGGCGATCGATCTGATCGAGAAGAGCTTGACCACCCATGACGGCCCATTCAGCTGGGAGGGCAAATTCTTCATCCATCCGCATGTCAACATCTGGCCGCGCCCTTACCAGCAGCCGCGGCCCGAATTCTGGGCGGCGACCAGCGATCTGCCGACCTGCGCCGAGCTCGGCCGACGCGGCATGATCAACACCTTGCTGTTCGGCGGCTATGACCGTACGCGGCAGGCCTTTGATGCTTATAAAACAGCGCGCAGCGAAGCAGGTCTGCCGGCGCCCGACGAGGACCGATTTTCATACATGGCCTTCGCCTATGTCGGCGACACCGACGAAGAAGGGCTTCAGATTGGCCAGAAGATTGCCTGGTTTTTGACCGTCAGCATCAAGAGCGCGCCGCAATTCTCGAAGTTTCAGCCCGGCGCCATCGCGCCGGAAATGGCGCCTGCCGCGTGGCGCACTGGCGCGTCCCGGCGGCCGCGCCCCACCAATCTCGATGCCGAGGTGCTGATATCGCAGGGTCAGATGTTCGCCGGCACCCCGGATACCGTCGTAAAGCAGATCAAGGAATTCCGTCGGCGCGTCGGCGGGATCGAGCACATCATCATGATGACCCGGCAGGGCCTGGTAACCCATGCCGAAGCCGAGAAGAGTTTCACGCTCGCCGCCCGCGAGGTCCTGCCGCAATTGCAGGACCTCCCGCCGATCGACGAGGACGAAACCCGGTGGCTGGCGCAGCGCAGCATTGCGGCGGCAGCCTCATGAGCGATGTCGATTTTTTGAATGTCGGTCCGTTTCAGCTCGAAGTGCTGCGGCGCGCGAACCGACCGCCTGGTCAGTTGCCGCTTCTGCTGATACACGGGATCAACAACATCAATCCCAATGCACCCTTTCTCGAAGCATTGGCCGAGCACGGCGAGATCGTAGCACCATCGCATCCGGGGTTCGGCCATTCGCCGCGGGCGCAAGATTTCGACACGATGTACGATCTCGTGCACCTTTATCTCGCCGTATTGGACAACCTCCCGGGCGAGAAGATCACGATGATCGGCTTCTCGTTTGGCGGCTGGATTGCAGCCGAGGTCGCCATATGCCGCCCGCACAAGCTCGCTCGGCTGGTTCTTGTCGATCCGGTCGGCATCAAGATCGGCGGCCGTGAAGAGCGCGACTTCCCGCATTTTTTCAACACGTCGCCGGATGAACTCAACCGCCGCGCCTGGCACGATTCGGCGAAGCAGCCGCCGGGCAATTACGGGCTCGGCTGGCACACGGTGATCGGCGAGGCGATGAGCGACGAGGAGATGGTCGTGCTGGCGCGCAATTGGGATGCGCTGTGCATCTATGCGTGGCGCCCGCATATGTACAACCCGCAGCTGAAACACTGGCTGCACCGCATCGCCGTGCCGACATTGGTGCTGTGGGGTGCCAGCGACCGGATTGTCACGCCCGATTATGGGCGCACCTATTGCGGGCTCATTCCCGGCGCTCGCTTTGAGCTGATCGACCGCGCCGGTCACCATCCCGAACTCGAGCAGCCCGTTGCCTTTGTCGCTGCAGTCGCTGATTTCCTCACCAAAGCGGATCCAAGGGTGGCATCGGCATGATGTTTCTGCTGCGCAGCGCGGCGCCGTCGGCGCCGACATCGGTCGACGTCAAGGCGGTACGGCGTACTCCCGCAATTGTCAGCAATGGCGCCGGCAAGACCGATTATTTTTGTATCGGGGAAGCGGAAGATATTGCCGCGCTCCGCACCGAGGGCTGGGAAGTATTAGAGTTGCGCGACGGCTGGTACGCCGACGATCATGGCGGCGGGATCGCGATCTTCGGCCACGGCAAGTACTGGGAGGTGCGCGCCACCCCGTTCACAGTAAAAGAAAGCGTCGGAGCAGCTGCCAGCAGCAAGCCGTCATCCGACACGGCCGCGGGCGAGCACGTCAATGTGCGCGGCGCGATCTTCGGCGTATAGGTTCCACTAAGCCAGCAAAGCAGCGCCGCCGGGCGGGCGGCGCTGCGGCACCAGGTTTATTCAGCGGCAACCCGGGTCGGGGTCTGCGCCGCGGCAAGCACGGCGGCGGCGTCTTTGGCGACCCGTGTCCCTTCGAAAAATTTCGGGTTCTGCGTGCCCCATAGCCGCACCGCATTGGCAAAGGTGAAGTCGCGGAAATCGGCCGGGGTGATGTGGCCGTCTTCGACGAGTTCATACGCTTCGGGCAATGGATGGCGCATATCGATCACATCGAAATGCCCGATATCCGAGCTGAAGATCGCGTTCAGTCGCGATCCGAATGGATTGTTGCGGCCGAACGCGGTCGCATTCATCCGGTCGTCGGCCTCGCACCCGAAATAGTAGGGCTTGGCATAGAGCTCGACCCAGTCTTCCTTGCGGGTGATGTTGCAGGCCGAGAAATCGTCGATGTTCTCGATGTTGCCGGTCAGATAGGCCTGTTCGGGATCGGGCAATCCGCCGCGCTCGCGCAAGGCCGCGGCGATATCGTCATAGCCGTATTTCTCGACAAGGCTCA
>JAFAOB010000003.1 GCA_019238055.1 Alphaproteobacteria bacterium | reverse complement strand
ACGGAAGACACCTGCCGTCCCTTCCTGCGGCTCAAACGCGCTGATCCCGGCCGATACAGCGCCGGTCATTTCCATCGCCCGTTCGACAAGCTTCGGGAGAACCTGCTCAGGATGATCCACCATTTGCGCGGCAATGTCTTGCAGCGCCAACTTTTCGCTGAGATAGTTTGTGATCTTTGGCACCCGGCGATGCAGCTCAAGGGTGATGTAAAGGTCGCTTGGCACGACTTTTGCGGCGGCACTCATACCCAGCTCCAAAGAGCGTCGCAAACAGGTTCTACAGCCATCGGCGGCGCACCCCGGCTGCGAAAGACATCCCGTCTAAAAATTTACCCCTGTTTTCCCCCTTCGGCTATAGCTAGGTGGACATGCCGGAAAAGCGAATCAAGTTTGCTTACTCATTCACCGCACGTTGCAAAACAAGATTAGTAGAACAGGCCAGGTGGGCAGATCCGCTGTATATATCTTAATCTATTGAAATTTTCAGCCTGAGATCCGTGTTCCGCTTTTTAATTTTATGTGGGACTCAGGTTAACACCCCGCAATGAATCTTCACAGCTCACGGGTACGACGAGCCTTTGCCTCATCCCATAAACTGCCGCGATCATGATCAAAGATTAGCTGCGGATCGCCTGTCGTCGTGAACCAGTCGTGACTGGCGATTTCTCCCTCCAATTGGCCCGGCCCCCAGCCGGCATAACCAAAGGCGAAAAGCACCTTCTTTGGCCCTTTGTGGTGGCCGATGTCGCGCAGGATCTGCTTATCGGCGGTCATTGCCACCTCGCTGCCGACCGCCAGCGTAGCGGCATCGTGATAGTCAGAGCTATGCACGACAAAGCCGAGTTCCGGCTGCACCGGTCCGCCGGCAAACACTTCGAGGCTGCCCTCGAGCCCAGGCGTGTGATCGCCGGCCGCTTCGAGCAGACTCGCAACTGAACGCTGCTCGATCGGCTGATTGAGGACGATGCCGAATGCGCCGGTGTCGTCCTGCCGCAACACCAGTATTACGGCGTGAGTGAAGCGGGGGTCGCCGATTGTCGGCGCTGCGATCAACAGCTGTCCGGCGAGCGAGGTGTGGTTCTTTTGTCCGTTCGGCGAGGCGCCGGTCAGCATCACCGCCGCAAATAATGCTGCGGCGACCGGCGGCAGCCGCAGCTGAGGCAATCGCGCAAAGACCATACAGCATTCTACATCCTCGCTCGCCACCGCGGGAAGCGGTGCTAAGATCGCTTAATCCTGCGGCAGCGGTAAGGGGAGTGCGGCGGCCATGGCAGACCAATCCTGGACCATTACAACTGTGGCCGGCACCGGCGAGCGCGGCTTTGCCGGCGATGGCGGGCCGGCGGTGCGGGCGCAATTGAACGGCCCATTCGATGTCGGCTTCGATCCGGCTGGCAACCTTTACTTTTCCGACACCTTCAACCACCGGATCCGCCGCATCGACGGACGCAGCGGCATCATCACCACCGTGGCCGGCAACGGAATGGCCGGCTATTCGGGGGATGGCGGGCCGGCAACGGCCGCCTCGTTCAACGAACCCTATGGCATTGCCGTCGACCGCCACAGCAATATCTATGTCGCCGATCGCCACAATCATTGCGTGCGCCATATCGACGGCGCCACCGGGATTGTTACGACCTTCGCCGGCAATGGGACGGCGGGGTATTCGGGCGATGGCGGTGCGGCGGCGCGGGCCGGGCTCGTGGAGCCCAATGGGCTCGGCTTTGACCCGGCGCAGCAGCGCCTATTCATCGCCGATGTCGCCGATCATCGCGTGCGGGTCATCGATCTCGGCAGCGGCACGATCACCACCTTTGCCGGCACCGGCGCCGCGGCGCATACCGGCGATGGCGGACCAGCGGCAGCGGCCGGAGTGTTCGGGGCTCGCGCCGTCAAGGTCGCGCGCGACGGCACCGTCTATATCCTCGAGCGCCAGGGCAGCACGTTGCGCGCGGTCGATCCCGCGACCGGCATCATCGATACCGTTGCCGGCACCGGTGCGCGCGGCTACGCCGGTGACGGCGGCCCGGCGCGCGCCGCAGTGTTCGATGCGCCAAAGGAATTCGCACTCGACCCGGGCGGGGACATCCTGATCGTCGATACCGAAAACCACGCGATCCGCCGCCTTTATGCCGAAAGCGGTCTCGTCGCGACGATCGCCGGCGGGCGCAAGGGCGCCGAGGGCGATGGCGGCCCGGCCACCGCGGCCGGTCTCGGCCGCCCGCATGGCGCCGTTGTCGGCCCTGACGGTGCGATTTACATCGGCGACACCGAAAACCACCGCATCCGCAAATTATCGCGCGACCGGCAATAACCACGGTCGGCCCATTCGGGAGAAGCCGCCGAATTTACCGCGGTTGATGCAGTCGCCGCGGAATGATTGAGCGCTGCGAAATCCATCGTTCCACAGCGATCTGTTATTGATGGGCTTCACGCTGTTCAGCCCATCCTACGACTAGTCTGTCGTCTTAAAGGTATATTTGCAGCTTGGAGATGTAATATGCGCGGTCACATTATTGCCTTGGATATGCCCAGTCATACTGACCCGCCCTCCGCGCAACAGGCGAGAGGCCGTGAAAGAGCCATTTTCATCAACCTTTCCGACCAGTATTGTATCAAATCGCGGAATGTATTTAAATTGGACTTGGCCTCTTGATATTGTCAGAGGATAAAGCGCACCCAAAGGAGGCTGGGTACAGTCGCCGCTGATGACTTTCGTGAGTGTAAGTTGGCCGACGTACCGGCCATCAAACTTGGTCGAGCCCTGGGCCCACGCGATGTTCCCGAGCGCCGCACCGAGCAGGAGGTCCAGTCCTAGCGATTTCAACATTTTGTTTCCCGTTTCCGGCGCATGGGCGTCTGTTCGTTTCCCCGCGGGAGGCTGGGAGCCCCTTTGCCGGCATGGATACAGGCTTTCCGCCGGTATGACGAGCTCACGAGCAGCTGATGATGACGCCGCAGGTGTCGCGTTTGAGGCTGGGAGGCCACCGCGCGACCCGGTGTTTGAGCGGACGCTGGCAAGGAGGGCTTCGCGATGCTCGGCCGATCCTACGCCTTGAAGAAACGGTCATCGCGATTAAAAAGCAGCTGAGGCTAGAGTGAGGTTTGCATGCGTGCTTATCCAGCAGCCCTGACCCCCGATCCGGATGGGGGTTTTACGCTCACCTTCCGGGATGTCCCGGAAGCGATTACGGAAGGCGACACGCGCGAAGAAGCGCTGTTGCGGGGGGAGGACGCGCTCGAATCGGCGCTTGCCATGTATGTCGCTGCCAGCGAGCCGTTGCCCGTGGCGTCAGCGGTTGCGCCCGGCGAGGAACTGGTGCCGCTGTCCGCGCTGGGGATGGCGAAAGCGGCACTTTACGAAGCGATGCGCGAGCAGGGTGTCGGCCGCGCCGCGCTCGCCCGCCGGCTGCGCTGGCACCTGCCGCAGGTCAGTCGCGTGCTTGATCTACGCCATGCGTCGAAGATGGAGCAGGTCGAGGTCGCGCTTGCCGCGCTCGGCCTGCGCCTCGTTGTCGACGTCGCCCGCGCAGCGTGAACTCATCGTAGGATGGGCTGACCGGAGGGAAGCCCATCGAAACATGGTGCCCCTGTGACAAACTACCGTCGCAATCATGTCGCCGGCGGCTCCTATTTCTTTACGGTAAACTTGGCTGATCGACAGCCGCAGTTGCTCACCGATAGTATCGAACTGCTGCGAGCGGTATTCCGCAATGTTCGACAACGGCATCCTTTTACAATCGATTCCATCGTCGTGCTGCCGGACCATCTGCACGCGATCTGGACCTTGCCGGAGGGCGACGGCGATTTTTCGCTGCGCTGGGCGCTGATCAAAGCCGGCTTCTCGCGCGGTTTACCCGCAAATAAACCGGTCGCGGCGAGCCATCGGCGAAAGCGCGAACGCGAAATCTGGCAGCGTCGCTTTTGGGAACATACGCTGCGCGATGAGGACGATCTCGCCCGCCATGTCGATTACGTGCATTTCAATCCGGTCAAACATGGCCATGTCGCGCGTGTGACGGATTGGCCGTTTTCATCATTCCATCGCATGGTGCGGCTCGGCGTTATCCCGCGGATTGGGCCGGCGGCCCCGAAAGCCGGGACAACGCTTTTGGCGAGCGATAACGATACCCACGTAAATGCAACGACCATGTAGGATGGGCTGAGCCCGGCAAAGCCGGGGGAAGCCCATCACGCGCACCGATGTCGGCAATGATGGGCTTCGCGATGCTCAGCCCATCCTACGCGCTACTGGCGGATCTCGCCCATCGTGTGGGATAGATCATGTAGGATGGGTTGAGCGCAGCGAAGCCCATCGCGTGCGCCGACACAGGTGATGATGGGCTTCGCAGGCTCAGCCCATCCTACCCGCTAATATCCGATGCTTCCGCCTGTGCCGATAATCGGAGGCTGGCGGATACGAATCCGTGCGCCCTCGATTACGGCTATACAACCCCGATCGAGCGGTTCTTCCAAAGCGGGAAGGTTGACGAGCAGCAGAGCCGCCTGGCGCAAGGGTCTCCTGTCCGCCTCGCGTCGGAAAAGGATAACCGACGGTTTGTGCTTGTGTCGTAGCGCGAGCAGGGTCCCGAAATCGGTGTCGGCCGAAACGACGATCCTATCTTCATCGGCAGTGCGGGCAAAAATCTGTTCGTCGGCGGCATTCTGCAGCCCGTAATCGCGAACGTGTACAGCATCGTGCCCGTTCTGCCGCAGTTGCTCGGCGAGGATCGGGGACAACGCGTTGTCGACCAGAAACCTCACGGCACAGTAAGAGGCAGTGCCCGCTCGCGCACAGCGTCAGCGGCATAGCGCAGCGCCTCACAGATGTCCTCGGCTTCGAGATCGGGATAGTCGGCAAGGATCTCGGCCTCAGCCATCCCATCGGCGATCATGCCAACAACTGTTGCGACCGGAATGCGCAAGCCCCGGATGCAGGGCACTCCGCCCATCTGCCTCGGATCGACTGTGATCCGTGTAAACCTCATCGGAACCTCCGACATTCGTCGCCACTAAAGAATTGCGTCATCCACCATCGCTGCGGAAAGCCGCGCAGGCACGAAACCTTCGCCCGACCGAGATCCGACACCCTGGGCTTCGCGGCGCTCAGCCCATCCTACGCTTGCTCGCCATTTCGATTATGTACATTTCAATCGGGTCAAACATGGCCATGCCGCGCATGTGACGGAGTGGCCGTTTTCGTCATTCCATCGCATGGGGCGTCCCGGCGTTTATCCCGCGGATTGGGCCGGCAGCGACGGGGACAGCGATAACAGCTTCGGCGAGCGATGACGCCATCCACCATAAATGCAACGACCATGTAGGATGGGCTGAGCTCGGCAAAGCCGGGGAAGCCCATCGCGCACCGATGCCGGCAATGATGGGCTTCGCGATGCTCAGCCCATCCTGTCACTGCAAGTCACGGATCATGAGATTTATCAAACCTGCATTACTCTTCAGAGCTTCAACGAAATCGTCATAGGCTCGTTTGTCGGCGATCTGGGATACGCGAGGTTTGGATACGGCAGTGGGACGCCACACGAGGTAATCGGCTTCAGCGGTTGCTGTCATTTTCACCACTGCCCCATAGGCGAGCGACACATTTCCAAACGTTACGGCGCTTGTATATAGGAAATCAGCCGAGTTGGGTGAGCCCAGAGGAGCCCTCGTCGTCTCAAAGGGGAGGATCATGCCTTCGGCGCGCTGGGTCATTATCAAGTAGGCAGCGTCGAGCTCAGGAACCGCCTGTTCCAACTCCGCGAGCGTGAAATCTTCAACCGATACCCCGGCTAGGTTAAGAAGATGTTCGGCATGTTCACAGCCAAGCAGCAGTGCTTGTGCACCTTGAAGCTGTTGTTCGTTGAGCTGCTTGCGACATGTAATCGTAACGGGCTTAACATCCTTTTCCTCTAGCGTTATCTCGAACTGAGTCTCACCAATGCCGAGTGCAGCCATCAGCCGAATAAAACTCTTCCACTCACTGAGGCTAAAGCGGCCGCCATTCTTTACCTCGGGAGCCGTTTCGAAGCGCATCGGCCCATTTCGCCGCAGCTTAACAGTAAAAAATTTGGTACGTATTAGAGCCTGCACCGCCGCTTTTGGCAGTTTAATAACGGGAAAGAACACCTCCCCGATAAATACGCTCGGCGGTATGCCAGGTTTACTAAAAACTCTGATGGTACACCGGCCAGCCGGACCTGGGTTTATTGCTAGCTTTGAAGATGCCCCCACTGGTCGATCATCGAGAGGCAGAGGTATACCAAAACGAAACTCAAGACTTTCCAGAACAGTGGCTCTGATAGGCCTCAGACCAAGGAATGAGTCGACGATTTCATCTACGCTGCCCGCTTCAATGGTAGCCTCTACCTGATAACGGTCTTGCCCAAAACCTAGATTCTTCAGCTCTTTATCTTTTTCAGCGATATACGCTTGCAGATTTTCTTCGCATTCTTTCTGAAGCTGGTCGCGAAGAGCTCTCCCGCTGGGCTCAAGACGAATACCTGCAGTTTTCGGATCGAAGGTGATCTCAACACGGTTGATCCGCCCTGTATCCCGCTCTTCCTCCCGAAGCCGCTTCAGGATGCGTACGACGTTTTTCCCGTGAAGGTGGATCAGATAGCTTTCTCCAAAGCTGAGATCCTCATTCACGTTAATGACATATATAAATGCGGGTTTCGGCTCCTTAGCAAGTCGCTCGGCAGAAGACAGTCGCAGCTTTATCCGAGGATTGTCCCACCAAACAGTTTTAACCTGGACATGACAAGAAATAGCGGAACCACGTTTATCTAATGTCTTTTCGCCCAGTGGTATATCGAATGGAAATTCGACAAGATAATCCCATCCCGTTCGATCTCTACTGGATTTATTGCAGGTGAGTTTGGCATCCGCACACAGACCCTCGAACTTCGCTTCGCCCTTGGCACCCAATTCGTCGGAGTTGAGAATTCTCATTTGACTGCGCATAAACTGAAATCTTTAGGAACAACCGGAGGTGGCGCCACAGGTGTCGCATTTGAGACAGGTGCCGTTCCTGATCAGTGTGAAGTTGCCGCATTCCTGGCAGCTGTCGCCTTCGTAGCCTTTCATTCGGGCGATCTCCACGGCTATTGGAAAACGGACTTCGACGCGCTTCTGATCACGCGCTTCGACCGTCGCCGATCCGAAGCTTCTAGCGGCAATGTTTCGTTTTGCGACCTCATTCTCTGCAGAGTTGAGGAGATGCTCTACGGCACAATTTTCCACGGAGACGCCGGTCGGTCGGACGCCACCACGCAACACGGTGAATTTGTTGCGGACGTAGCCGTTCGAGGTCATGCGCTGCATCATCGCCGCGACCCGTGGTTCGATCTCGCGATCGAGTGCGGGCGCGGAGGCTGGCTCGGCACGCGCATCATCGGCGTCTTCGGGCCCGGCAAGGCTCGATTCGGCTTCGCCTTTGCCAACCGTGTCCGGCGACAGATCGCCGGGCTCGGCGTGCGCAAGATCGCCGCGGCCGAGATATGAGATCGCCAGTTCGCGAAAGATGTAGTCGAGGATCGAGGTCGCCATCTTGATCGCGTCATTGCCTTCGACGATGCCCGACGGCTCGAACCGGGTGAATGTGAAGGATTCGACGAATTCTTCGAGCGGCACGCCGTATTGCAGGCCGATCGAGATCGCGATCGCGAAATTGTGCATCAAGGAGCGGAACGCCGAGCCCTCCTTATGCATGTCGATAAAGATTTCGGCGAGCCTGCCGTCTTCGTGCTCGCCGGTGCGCAGATAGACCTTGTGGCCGCCGACGATCGCCTTTTGCGTATAGCCCTTGCGCCGGTTCGGCAGGCGGCGGCGCTCGCCGCGCTGCACATGCACAATGCGCTCAATGACCCGCTCGACCACCCGTTCGACAATGCGCTCGGCGACGAGCGGGGCGCGCTGCGCCGGTGATTGTTGAAACAGCTCGGCCGCCTGCTCCTCGGCCGCCTCGTCCTCGCCCAACAGGCTCGCGGCCAAGGGCTGCGACAGTTTCGAGCCGTCGCGGTAGAGGGCCGTCGCCTTGAGCCCGAGCCGCCAGGACAGCCAATAAGCCTCCTTGCAGTCCGCGACGGTCGCCGCGTTCGGCATATTGATGGTCTTCGAGATCGCGCCGGAGATGAAGGGCTGGGCCGCCGCGATCATGCGAATGTGGCTTTCGGCCGACAACGCGCGGGTGCCGGTGCGGCCGCACGGGCTCGCGCAGTCGAACACCGGCAGATGCCCGGGCTTCAGATGCGGGGCGCCTTCCAATGTCATCGCACCGCAGCACCAGGCGTTGGCGGCGTCGATCTCGGCGCGGCTGAAACCGATTGCGGCCAACAGGTCGAAGCCGGGATCGTCGAGTGCGGCGGCGGTGATGCCCAGATGTTCGCGGCAGAACTTTTCGCCCAGGGTCCATTTGTTGAAGGCGAATTTGATGTCGAAGGCGCCGATCAGCGCGGCTTCGACCGCGGCCAGCGCATCGTCGTCAAAGCCGCGCGCCCGCAGACTCTGATGATTGATCGCGGGGGCGCCGACGAGCGTGCCGTGGCCCAGCGCATAGCGCTCGATCGCGGCGATTTCAGCCGGTTCGTAGCCCAGCGCCGCAAGGGCCGGCGGCACGGCGCGGTTGATGATCTTGAAATAGCCGCCGCCGGCGAGCTTTTTGAATTTGACCAGCGCGAAATCGGGTTCGATGCCGGTCGTGTCGCAATCCATGACGAGCCCGATCGTTCCCGTCGGCGCGATGACCGTGGCCTGGGCGTTGCGAAAGCCGTGCTGTTCCCCAAGCGCGAGTGCCTTGTCCCAGCTCTGCCGCGCCGCCGCGACCAGTTGCGGGTCGGGGCAATTCGCGGCGTCGAGCGGCACCGGCAAGATCGACAATCCCTCGTACGCGTCGCTTTCGCCGTAAGCGGCGCGGCGGTGATTGCGGATCACCCACAGCATCGCTTCTCGATTGACCGCAAAGCCGGGGAAGGCGCCGCACGGCAACAGGCCGGGATCGCCCGCCATCTCGGCCGAGGCGGCATAGCTCGCACCGGTCAACAGCGCTGTGATCGCCGCACCAAGGGCACGGCCCTGGGCGCTGTCATAGCCAATGCCCATCGCCATCAACAGCCCGCCCAAATTGGCGTAGCCGAGCCCCAAGGTGCGAAAGGCGTAGGAGCGGCGAGCGATCTCGGCTGACGGGAACTGCGCCATCATGACCGAGATTTCGAGCACGATCGTCCACAGCCGCACGGCATGGGCAAAACCCTCGGCGTCGAAGCCGCCTCCGGCCGGAGCCTGTCCTCGGGCCGCGCCAGGCGCGGACCCGGAGGCCGGGGCAGGCGCCGCTCGGCGGAACGCCATCAGGTTCAGCGAGGCGAGATTGCACGCGGTGTCGTCGAGAAAATTGTATTCGGAGCACGGGTTCGACGCGTTGATCCGGCCGCTTTCGGGGCAGGTGTGCCATTCGTTGATCGTCGTATCGAATTGCAGCCCGGGATCGGCCGAAGCCCAGGCGGCATGGCCGATGCGGTCCCAGAGTGCCTGCGCCGGCAGAGTCTCGGCGATCTTGCCGTCAGTGCGCCGGGTCAGACGCCACGGCATGTCAGCGGCAACGGCTTCAAGAAACGCATTCGAGACGCGCACCGAATTGTTTGAGTTCTGCCCGGCGACGGTCAGATAGGCTTCCGAATCCCAATCGGTGTCGTAGGTGCGGAACGCGAGCATGGTCTCGCCCTGGCGCGCCTGTTGGATAACCCGCCGGATATAATTCTCCGGGATCATCGCCCGGCGGGCGGCGCCAATCTCTCGCTT
>JAFAOB010000466.1 GCA_019238055.1 Alphaproteobacteria bacterium | reverse complement strand
TCGACATGCAGGCAGGCTGCGGCAGAGACCACAGCAAAGGCGTAGGAAGTGCGCTCACGGAGCTTCAGGTAGCGGGCATGCGCTGTGAACCGCGTTGCGGCACCCGGTAGACGAACGGCCAGGACCAGCTCGCCCGGCGCTAGTACGCTCTCGCGCTCCGGCGTGGCGCCGGGCAGCAGGTGGAATTCTTCCAAAGCCACCTCGCGCCGGCCCGCCTGCCCCTCAATTTCGACCACGGCGTCCAGTGCTGCGAGCGGCACGCAGAAATCGGACGGATGCGTGGCGATGCAGGACTCGCTCCACCCCAGCACCGCATGCAGGCGGTTCTCGCCGCTGCGCGCGTCGCAGCCCGCGCCGGGCTGGCGCTTGTTGCAAGCGCTCGCCAGGTCGTAAAAATAGGCGCAGCGCGTGCGTTGCAGCAGGTTGCCGCCGACGGTTGCGGCATTGCGCAGCTGTGCGGACGCACCGGAGAGCAGCGCTTCGGCGACCGCCGGAAAGCGCTTGCCGATGGTCGGGTCATAGGCGAGGTCGGCGTTGCGCACGCGCGCGCCAATTCGCACTCCGCCATCCGGCAAGGGCTCGATCTGGTCGAGCCCGGGAAGATGGCTGATATCGATCAGCCGCTTCGGACTGACAATGCCGCCCTTCATCAGGTCAATAAGGTTGGTACCATCCGCCAGATAGGCGCTGCCGGGGACCGTGGCAGCGGCGACGGCCTCTAGGACTGTGGCCGGCTGGATATAGTCGAAGCGGTTCATGTTGCCTCCTTCCGACCGGCCTGATGCAGGCTCCGCTGCGCGTCCAACACCGCTTCGGTGATGCCGCGATAGGCACCGCAGCGGCAGAGATTGCCGCTCATGCCTTCACGCACCCGCTCGGGATCATCCCCGGCCTGGCCTTCCTGGATCAGGCCCACCGCGCTCATAATTTGGCCGGGTGTACAGAAGCCGCATTGGAGGGCGTCATGGGCGATGAAGGCCGCCTGCACCGGGTGGCAGATTTCGCCCTGCGCCAACCCTTCGATGGTCAGCACCTCAGCACCGTCCTGACTGACCGCCAGCGCCAGGCAGGAGTTGATACGGCGTCCGTCGAGCAAGACCGTGCATGCACCGCACTGACCCCGGTCGCACCCTTTCTTGGTGCCGGTCAGGTCCAGGCGCTCGCGCAATAGGTCCAGAAGGGTGATCCTCGGGTCCTCTAGTTCGACTGTCTGCTGCGTACCATTGATGGTAAGGGTGATTGACAGGCTCATGCAGTGCTCCGATGAGAACTGTTTCGATATGATCCGTCCGCACAATGTATCCTCTGCCCGGGATGGACGAAGGATGGTTACTGGGTCGAGAGCCTCAACAATCGGATGTTGTCATTGTTGCGATAAGGTATTCGGTTATTTGTGGCTCGCAGGCTGTCGCTATACTTATTATTACTTAATCGTATCGTATTTTATTCAAAATGTTTGAAAAAGAGCTTTTGCTTATGAGAACATAATCTATTTTCTCAAATGCGCATTAATGCGCGCGCGTTCCTCTCATAAATCGCCTGCGGCGCGCTCGCGAGATACGTCACACAAGAGCAAAAGCCGGCTCTCGTCATGAAAGGAAAATCGGTTCCGAGCACCAGACGATCGGCACCGAACGAATCAATCGCACAACTTAGTGCCGCGGGATGAAGATTGACTGTATCATACCAGAGTCGGCGCAACTGATCGCGCACAGTGCCAGCGAACGGGATCGCGCCATTGCGGCGCTCGAGATCGACATAGAGCTCAAGTCGCTCGAGCAGAAAGGGTAATGTGCCGCCGAGGTGCGGTACGATCACGCGGATACGAGGATAACGCACGGTCATCCCCGACAACACCAGGCGGAGGGCGGCAATGGTATCCTCGAATACCGCGCCGATCATAAATGGCAGGCCGAAATCCGTCGTAAACGGTCCGGTCACCCCGCCAACTGGATGAAGTAGCAGAACCGCCTCGCGGCGATCGAGCTCCGCGAATAGCGGGGCATAGTCGGGATCGTCAAGTGGTCGGCCAGCCACGGAGCAACCGAGCGTAAACCCGAGCATACCTAAATCGTCCACGCACCGGCGCATCTCATCAATGGCCGCGTCCGTGTGTGGCAGGGGCAGCGCACCAAATGCGGCAAACCGTTTTGGGTGGCTACGACAAATGGCTGCGTAAAGATCATTAGCGAGATGTGCGCTTCGAATCGCCGCTGCACGCTCGACGAAGTCGGGGGCTAGAATCCCAACCGAGAGGACTTGAAGATCGATGCCGGTTTGGTCGAGGAGCTGAAATCGCTCGTCCAGCGTCAGATCGGCTGCGGGAGCTTTTTTAACCAAGGCCGCCATACGGCTTCCGATAGCCGCGAACTCCTCGACGAGCTCACATGGGTAATAGTGGGCGTGAACGTCAATTGCCATATCAATCGTGGTCCCCCTTCCGGTTTTGAGCGCGGCTCCTGCAATCGGGAGTCCTTGCAAGATATTGAACCTGATCAGACAGATTGTTTGATGTCGTTTTGTCTACTGAGGCGGGATTGCGGTCGCGGATACACTCAATTCGATAGTTGTCGATCGCGCTAACGCCTCATTGCAATCGCGTATGCATTTTGATCTTCGGCGATCATAGTCGACACCATAGCCTATCACTGGCGAAACTCCAGAACAGGCTTAATCGTGCGACCCGCCTTGGCATCTTCAAAAGCACGGTTAATGTCCGAAAAGTCATAGTGACGCACCATTCTCTCGAAAGGAAACCGGCCTTTCGCGTGGAGTTGGAGCAGGGTATTTAGAAACACTCGGGGAACAGCCGAGCCCTGGATAATTCCGATCAACGTGGCGGCTCGGGTAAAGATCTCCGACGGTGAGAACGGATACTTTTGTCCTAGGTGCGGCGCTATTACCATTCCACAACGCCCGCCGGTCGCGAGCGATCCGATGGCGGCTTCGAGCGCATGCTCATTGCCCGAGGTCTCGAGCGAAACATCGACACCGTTGCGCGCCACTTCGCGGATCTGCGCGATGAGCTCACCGCCGATAGCGTTGACCGTATGGGTGGCGCCTAGCTCCCGTGCCAGCGCCAGGCGCTCAGGAATTCTGTCAACGGCAATTAGCGGGGTCGCCCCCACCAGATGGCCGGCGATAATGGCGCTGAGCCCAACCGCCCCGACACCGAACACAACCAGACTCTCTGCGGCCGAGACACGCAAGCTATAGAGGATCGCGCCAGCGCCGGTCTGCACACCACAAGGAGTCGCTGCCAAGTAGCGCGAGGGCAGATCGCCGTGCACCGGAACGACGGCGCGCTCGAGCGCAATCGAGTGGGTGGCAAACGAGGATTGCTGGAAAAAAGCACCCGAAATCGGTTGGCCTTGCAGCATGAGGGTATGCGATCCGTCAAGTCGCGTGCCGCCAAAGACGAGCTCCATGTGCCGACTGCACAGATATGGTTCGCCTCGATCGCAGTGCGGGCAAGCACCGCACCATGGATACGAGATCAGCACCCGGTCGCCGGGACGGATGCGGGTGACTGCGCTGCCCACTTTCTCGACCACGCCTGCGGCTTCATGCCCGAAAACAGCAGGCAGCGGAACGCGGCCAGTGGCCAACACATCGGTGTGGCAGATCCCCGATGCCTCGTTTCGAACTAATACTTCGTCGGGGCGCAGCTCATCGAGCTCGATCGTCTCGAGCGTGAACGGTTGCTCCGCTTGGTGCAGCACCGCCGCGGTCGCGTTCAAACTCATTGCAGATCTCCTCGTGAATTTCCAAGTGTGGCGGCTTTGGACAACGGGGTGTCTTGCGATTTCGGCCTCCGTAGCCGCAGGGCGGCATCGACAAGGGAGAACCCGAGTCGCGGCAGTTGAGCTGCTACCATCCTGGGATCATCTTCGATGCGAAAAACCGCCTCCTCAAGATCAATGTTGTCCGTCCAGTTCCTCTGACCAGCATTCATCACCGACAGTGCATAGGCAATGATCATGAAGCCTGAAGCATACGAATTGTTCCGGTATAAATCCGAGCCGATTACATTGATCACGCTGTCGGCAAGAATTTGCCGGATCCGCTGTGGGACTAGGTCGGTGCAGCCGAGCTGGCGCGCGAGATGGATCAGGTAAGTGCAGCGCAGATAGTCGTCGCCGCGGCGACCATTGGTGTCCTGGAGATATCCGTCGATGATCCCGAGCAGGAATGAGGGGGGATCGCGCACATAAGCGGAGAAGACTCCGAGGCTGCGCAGCGCCGAAACCCAAAAGAGCGACTGGGATGCACGCGATGCGGGGGTGAGGGCACGGACCTCGTCCGCGGCACGCGACAGCCAGTCGCCGTGTCGGCGGAGGCAGTCATAGCGATTAACAGCCCCGAAGCTCGTCAGCGTGAGCAGTAGCGGGAACAACTGGAAATCGCGACCGGAGTGAACACCATCTGACGGGTATGATCTGAGTTGCTGAAATTCTGCGGCATTGAGGTCAACCAAGTCAGCAACACGGTCTCGGCCATCACCCCGCAGCATGTGTTCCTCGCCGATCATACCGAGTACAGTGGTGAGGATCGCCGCGGCCCGGATGCGATAAAACGGCTGCTCGATCGAGTCAGCCAACGCCCAGGCAGTCTTGTAAGCACGTTTGGTCGTCGGAGAGGCGAGTGCGTTATTCCAGCTGGCTTGTCCAGCGGCGAGAAACAAGCTGACCAAGAGGTGCATATTGCGATAACGTTCCGCGTCGCTGATAGTAGGCAGCGTGGTGATCCGCTGCAGTGCCCTCATCCAGTGCTCCTGCAGCGTGGTATCGTTAGCTAAAGGGAGTTCGGCCTTTACCAAGCTATCGATCAACAACGCACATGCACGGGCATGATCATGCGGATCCTGGAACCCGGCCAGCTGCTCAATGAGCGACGACGGCGCAACCGCGAGAGGCGCTTCGCAATGTGATATGATCGTCCGTACTAGCTCATCGACAAAATGATGCGCGTCGGTCTCAAAGCGCTGCTTCACCCTGCTGCTGATTGACCGCAGTCGGATCGCCCGCGTCTCGTCGTAGCCGTGAGGGTTCTGGCCGAGGCCGAGGCCGTGGGCCAGCCAGTGCCATGGCGTCCCGAATATTTCCGATTCAGGCAGCATAGATGCCTCGCGTCTTAGAAGGAATGCGTGGGACGGGGATGCCATGAAATTTATCGACGCGCCCTTCGAGCATATCTAGCGCTAGATTTAGCCATTTGACCCCTTCGGCATAAATTGCGAGCGGGCGGGGCTGATGCTGCGCGTCATCGATCAGCATCCCATCTGCATCCTTGCTTAGGTGGAAAGGCGGCATGGCCGCGAAATGCGTGCCCATGATGAACGCAAAGCGGATCACCCAATAGGGATCGTTCTCGTGAATCTCCGAACCGGGCTCGTCCAATCGCCAAGCAGCGTTCATTGAGGCTGCGAAGTAGCGGCTGATCCCCCGGTAGGAAGTGGCGTAGGGGCTGTGCGGGTGAAAATGGATCCGTATTGCGGGTAAGCCGGCAGAGACGGAATATTGCAGATCGAAATGCTTGCCGTGGATCTGGTCGTAATTGCCGAGCGAATTGTGCCAGGGTTTATTATCATACATCGGGTCGTCGGCGCCGGTGTCAATGCCATCCTCGTGGAAGCCGATCGAGCGCGGATCAAGGAAACGCAACTCCAGTTCCTCCGCGGTGAACGGAGGGTGCGCGAACGAGACTCTGTCATAGCGGCGTAACAGCGGTGTGATGTTGCCGATTTTGATGTTTTCAGTGTTGGTATCGCCAACCACCAGCGAGTGGAAGCGCGGCTCGAGCACGCTGGTGAAAAGCTTGTTATCCCGGAAGGCGCGTAAGAGCGCTGGGACGTTCTTGAGCTGATGGCCGTTGATCAGAATGTGCTCTGCCGATAACAGCGGTTCAAAGGTAAGCGGGGCAGTCGCCGCAGTCAACGCGAGCCGCTTTTCAATCTTCGTCAGGTACTCCGGTTCAATTGTTGGCCCCTTCGGCACCCGGCGGCGGTGCACGTGAACCTTTTCGCGCAGTAGCCGAAAGATCTCGGTATAAAGCAGTGCGACGATGCGGGGCGGCGGCCGATGCTGCTCGACGAACCGGCTCATCTCTATGCCGGGTACGTAAGTCATGTCGTAAATGAACTCGTCTTTTCCGCTGACAGTCTGTTGGAGTTGGTCGAGCACCAACGGGAAGTAGGGCTGCACCGCAGGCGGTAGACCGCGCAGGTAGTCGACCTGGTGCTGCGCCTTTGCGCAAGGAGGCAACATTACATCGTGTCCCTCGTGACCCCATGCCGGCGTGACCAGCCCCTCACTCAGGATCTTGCGAACGATGCGGCCGCTGCGTGGGGCCGACAGAAATAGGGTCAGCGACTCCGAACCGCCGTACCCCATTCCCTCGATGCGCTCCCCATCGTGCAGATAGCTGTGCAGCTTTGCGTCGGAGATCGCGCGCCAGAGCGGGTGGTGGGAGTCGTCGACCTCGTTGGTTACCTTCGGGTCAGCTGTGCCGTCGATCTGCATTAAGCTGACTACATTAGAGGTCGCGTTTTCGTGTGCCTGACTGGACACGATATGTCCTTCATGAACAGGGTTAACAATTTGATCGCTCCGACTGCGCTCGTCTGAAGATGTCTGGTTCATGGGGCCCAGGATAAAAGAAGCGATGACAGCCATCGGTGAACTCCTCCGAATGTGGCTCGACTCGCTCGGCAAGCAACAGTTTAAGCCGCGGCCATACCGTTGAATTGCTGGCCTGCAGTCATCCCTGGCTGTGCCGGCGTGGGGCGGTTCGGTACCAGCTACCTGCAACGAACCGTTAGCGAACCCGTCTCAAAAATACAGGATTTTCGTCTCAGGGCTGCACCATATGGCAGCGCTAGTGGGCATTGGGCACGAGTTTTTGGTATAATGCCACCCAATGATATGTCGCGGGTGGATTATGTCACGTCGCCAGTAAGGATCCGTTGCGCGCCTTGAGCGCGGAGAAACGAGAAGAGCTGACGCGGCTGAGCTCTTTTCGCAGAGTGCGCCGGCGGCGCGGGTTGCCCGGGCAACAGCCTTGCTGGCGGTCGCCGATGGGCAGAGCTATCTGGCGGCAGCACGACAGGCGGGGCGCTGCGACAATGATACCGTGGCCGCCTGGGTGGCGCGCTTCAATCGTGAAGGCTTAATCGTGAAGGCTTAATCGTGAAGGCTTGGCTGTGGTCATACCGCGCCATGGCGGTGGTCCGCCGATCCGTTATGGCGCGGCGGAGCAACGGCGCATTCTGGAGGAAGCCCAACGCGCTCCCGATCGCGCGCGCGACGGCACGGCGATATGGTCTTTGAGCACGCTGCAATGCGCCTTGCGCTGGGCCGAAGACGGGCTGCGGGTGAGCACCTACACGATTTGGCAGACGCTGCATGCTCGGGCCGCCGGCGTTCTCTGCTGGCGGCGTCGGGCGGCGAGCGTAACGGGGGCGTGAGAGTACTTCCTCCAGTTCGCTCTCGATCATCTCTTGGATGAACTCGCGCACCCGGTCGCGCAGGCCAGCTTCAATCGGGTCAAACCAGTCGTCGAAAAGACAAGGCGCCGTCTCGGCTC
This sequence comes from Alphaproteobacteria bacterium, assembly GCA_019238055.1. Taxonomy (GTDB): domain Bacteria; phylum Pseudomonadota; class Alphaproteobacteria; order ATCC43930; family CGMCC-115725; genus AP-15. The sequence continues at coordinate 1,042 of JAFAOB010000466.1, read as the reverse complement.
CCGGCTGAAGGGATGCCGTCTTCGTGCTATTGTCGCTCATGGCGTGGTCTCCACTGGCGCGCAAACGCCGGGTTTGTTTGGATTTCAGATCCCGGAGACTACGCCACCTTCAATTCCAACCACACCCCGTACGGCACCCTGGGTCGACCTAAGCCGCGGTGATAAGAACAAAAGGAGATACCGCGACATGGATGGCAGAAAGAGTACAATAAGTTGGAGCTTCGTGCGTCGGCGAACGGCTCGCGGTGTTTGCGGTGCTCTACTTCTCGTGACGGGCTTGTTTGCAGGAGTGGCAAGTGCGACTGCTGAGGAAAACGGTGCGGCGCAATGGCCGCTTGGGGTGCAGACTATTGCGGCGGCGTTGCTTCCGCCGCCGGGAGGTACGGAGTACTTTGATTACACGCTGTTTTACTCGGCGTACGAATTGACTAACTCAAACGGTGGCAAACTTGTGCCGAATTTCCACCTGGACATCGTCGGGAAAGCGTCCCGTCTGGATCACACCTGGAACGTCGCTCTCGATGGCATCAACTTCACTTCGGGTGTGATCCTTCCAGGTGATTACCAGAATGTCCGCATCGGCAATGCCTCGACCGATACGGTTGGGTTTAACTTCCTATATTTGACGCCACTCTATGTGACTTACGCGTCCGGGCCGTGGCATCTGTTATTCGGTCCAAGCGTCTTCATTCCACTCGGACCGTATGATGTCCACAGGCTCGCGAATCCGACCAATAATTATTTCAGCTTTAACCAGGAGTTAGCGGTGACCTATCTGCCGTCGCCGCGATTGGACGTTTCCGCTGAGACGACGATTACCGTCAATGGCACCAATCCCGCTACAAACTATCACTCAGGTGCTGACATCAATACGGATTTTGGTATCAACTATGTGGCCTTTCCCTCGGTTCCCAAGTTGCAACTTGGCGTCGGAGGATTCCTCGCCAAGCAGTTCCAAGACGACACTGTGACTGGCAACAGGGTCGGTGATGGCTTCCGGCTTGAACAGTTCGGGATCGGTCCTCAAGTGGTTTACTATTTT